>JAJZUM010000099.1 GCA_021848605.1 Pseudomonadota bacterium
CGATCTTGTTTTCAAGGGTGCGGTTGATCGACCAAATCAGACTAATGATCAGAATGGCAACCACGACAGCTGCAGCGATCACACTCCAAGACATAATCGTTCCCTCAAGGACTTACAGTTATTGTAGCCTTCCTTGGCTATTATGCATCAGTTTCTATGCTCGCGGCGCTTGATCAGAGCATAATAAAGTACAGGAATGACAATCAGGGTCAGCAACGTTGATACCAGAATTCCAAAGATCAGGGAAACAGACAGTCCGTTGAATATGGGGTCAGGTAGAATAAAAAATGCGCCCATCATCGCCGCAAGTGCTGTCAGTATGATGGGGCGGGCACGTGTTGCAGCTGCATCAATGACGGCATCTTCCAGCAGGCGCCCCGATTCTATCTGGATGTTAATGAAATCGACCAGCAAAATTGAATTGCGCACGATGATCCCGGCCAGAGCAATCATCCCGATCATGGATGTGGCCGTAAACTGGTCATGCAGTAAAGCATGACCCGGCATGATGCCGATCAAAGTCAGTGGAATAGGCATCATGATGACCAATGGAACCATATAGGAACCAAATTGGGCAACCACAAGCAGGTAAATCAGGATCATGCCTACGCCATAGGCTAGTCCCATATCCCGAAAAGTCTCATAAGTGACTTGCCATTCACCATCCCATTTGATGGCATAGTGCCGATAAACGTCATGAGGCTGATGGGTAAAGTATTCATCAAGTGCAAGACCGTGTGGAACAGAAAGGTGAGCTACCGCTGATCTCAGAGCGAACATGGCGTACAAGGGTGAATCGATACCGCCATGGACATCAGCCATGACTTCGCTGACCGGCAGCAAATCCTTGTGGTAAATCCAGTCATCATCCTGATCCTTGTGAACCTTGATGAGGTCACTCAAAGGAATCAGTTGCCCTTGATGATTATGAACACCAAGGTCAAGTGTTGCATCTAGGGAATCATTGCTCCAGGCGGGTAGCCCAAGGTGCAGAGGAACGGCATAGCGATTTTCTCCGGTATAGAGATATCCTACATCAAGGCCGTGTAACCCAAGTTGTAGTGTCGATACAACCTGAGAACGTTCGACCCCCTCTAGAGCCGTTCGTTCAGCATCAACATGGGCTACGAGTCGGTCCGCTGGAGCGGGTACGGTATCATCGAGACTAACAAGATCCTTGTTGGCGTGCATGGCGTGGGCCAGTTCCCGAGCGATTTGACGGCGTCCGTCTTCATCAGGCCCATAAATTTCGGCAACGAGGGGAGACAACACGGGTGGTCCGGGAGGAACCTCGACAACACGCAGTCGGGCGTGATAGGTATCTGCAATTTTTTGCAGGGGTTCAATCACTGATTGGGCAATTTCATGGCTGGAGCGATGGCGATGATGCTGGTCGAGCAGATTGACCTGCAGGTCACCCTGCCATGACTGTTGACGAAGATAATACTGTCGAACGAGACCATTGAAGTTAATCGGTGAAGCTGTACCTGCATAGGCTTCATAATCGGTTACTTCTGGTATTTTGATAATTTCGCGACCCAGTGCATGCAGTAAAGCCGAAGTACGTTCAAGAGGGGCGTCGTGGGGCAAGTCAACCACGACCTGAAACTCGGATTTGTTGTCAAAGGGTAACATCTTGAGAATCACCAGCTTTGCAACGGCCAGGGAACAGGAAAGAAGGATAAGTCCAAACAGGCTTGCATAGAGACGGTGCCTGTTCCGACGCCCGTTCTTGGGTTCCAGAAAGGGTTTAAGAACCTGGCTAAAAATACGTGGATGAACCACCGGATCCGTATGACCATGATCCCCCCTCAGCCACCGTCGGGCAAGGTAGGGCGTAATGGTAAAAGCAATAGCTAATGAAAGCAGCATGCCCATGGATGCATTGATGGGAATCGGACTCATATAAGGCCCCATCAGACCGGAAACAAACGCCATGGGCAACAATGCGGCAATGACCGTAAAGGTGGCCAGAATGGTTGGGCCACCAACCTCATCAACGGCATCAGGAATCCAGTGCGACATGGGTGCGTCAGTCATGCGACGGTGTCTATGGATGTTTTCGACAACGACAATGGCGTCATCCACCAAAATGCCGATCGAGAAAATGAGGGCAAAGAGTGATACCCGGTTTAGGGTGAAGCCCACTGCCCAGGAAGCAAACAGGGTTACGGCCAATGTCAGCAAGACCGCAGTTCCGACGATGAGTGACTCGCGTTTGCCCAAGGAGAAAAAAACCAGGACAATAACCGAAGCTGTAGCAAAAACAAGCTTTTCAATCAGTTTGGTTGCCTTGGCCTGGGCCGTTTGCCCATAGTTGCGGGTTACAGTAACATGAACATCAGCGGGGATCAGGGTGTTCTTTAGGTCGTCCATACGAGCCATAAGCGCATTGGCGACATCAACTGCATTGCTGCCCTGAATCTTGGTAATTTGCAGGGTAACAGCGGGTTCTTCGCCGTGGCGGGTGCCGATCCAGACGTAATGGTCAGGTTGATTCGGACCGAGAACGACGTGGGCAATGTCAGACAGGTAGATCGGGTGATTATTGTCCACCCCGACAATGAGTGCCTTGACGTCAGCTGTGCCCTGCAGAAAATCATTGGTAACCACACTGAGCTGGTGGTTGTCGCGAACGATGGTACCATCGCGGGCGGCCACATTGGCAGACTCCAGGACATGGGCAACATCCAGAGCACTCATATGATGAGCCCGCAAGGCATCAGGATCCAGATCGATACGTACGACTTCCTCTGGACCGCCCAACGTGCTGACGTCTCGAGTGCCGGGAACACGTTTAAGCTGCTCTTCCAGTGCGTGGGCAACGCGCTCAAGTTCATAGGCTCCCGTTTGTGCCTTGGTGGAGGAGAGGCTGAGCGCGACGATCGGTACATCATCAATGCCCATAGGTTTGATTAGGGGTTCACCCACATGCAATCCGGGTGGAATCCAGTCACGATGACTGTTTATGGTATCCCAAAGTCGAATCAGGGCGTCATTACGGGAGACGCCGACTTTGTATTGCAGTGTCAGTAATGCCATGCCTGGCATGGAAACCGAGTAGACATGATCCATGCCCTGAACCCTGGCCAAAACCTGTTCGGCAGGACCAGAGACGAGTTGTGCAACATCATGTGCCGATGCCCCGGGAAATGGAATCATCACATTCGCCATCGTGACGTTGATCTGAGGTTCTTCCTCTTTGGGGGTTACGGCAAGGGCAAAAAGTCCAAGCAATAATGCCAGCAGTGCAAGTAGTGCTGTCAGGGGTGTTTCCAGAAAACGTCGAGTCAGACGTCCAGCCAATCCCATCTTCGTGATCTCCTTAGGGCTGGTTTATGGCGCCAGCGGCAATCGGATCAAGGGCGACCCTGTCACCAGCTTCAAGTCCAGCCAGGATCTCTACCTGCCCGCCAGGAACCGTTCGGCCCAGTCGGACTTGACGCAGTTCCGGACTGCCATGCGGATGCAAGCAATAAACGGCCGTGAGTTCAGAACGGTGCAGAACAGCCTGAACCGGTATCACCAGACGACGTTCATTACCGATGACAAAGTGGGCATTGACCAGTTGTCCTGGCAAAAGTCCATCAGGATTTGAAAGATGCAATCGTACTTCGGTCGTATGGGTCACAGGGTCAGCAGTAGGTAGCCAGGTCAAGGAACTAACTGGACGCCAGCTGGACTGGCCTGGAATTTCGAGATAGGCCTTTCGACCCGCCTGAACTTCGGCCAAACGCATCTGGGGAATCTGTGCCGTTGCCCGCAGGTCATGAGGGTCAAAGCCTGTTGCCAGGGGAGTCCCTGGATTGGCGACATCGCCGACTTCTACCAGTAGTTTCGACATAACGCCCGCGTAAGGAGCCACAATGGTGGCAAAATTACGGGCAGTACGCAGCTGATCCAGATCAGCCTGCAGACTACGAACGCGTGCTTCAGCACTGCGTAATGCAGCTTGCGACTGATCGTATTGAGCCTGTGAGACAAAATGCTGGCTAAGCAGCTGCCGGACACGATTGAACTGATCGGATGCATTCTGGGCCTGTACTTGGGCTTCTCGTACCCGAGCCTGAGCTGAGATCAGTTGCTGGTCGGCAACTGCCGTGTCGATACGCATGATGACCTGGCCGGCTTTGACGTAATCACCGGCACGAAAGTTGATATCGACGATTCGTCCTGAGGTTTGTGCACTGACGGTTGATTGTCGCTCAGCTTCAATGGTGGCAACGGTGTCGTAGGTGGACTCAACTTGATCGTAGCGTGCTACGGCACTCGCAAGGTTTGAAGCCTCAGCAGCCGGTGTCAGCAGGATTATCCCGGTCAGGATCGAAAAGCCGATGAATCTCATGGTTTGACTTCCTCCGGAAGACCAATCGCTTTAAGTATGCTGATCATAGGACACCAATTGGTGAATGCGGATTGAAAAAGGTTCAGACCGACAAATGCGGTAAAAAGATACCACGCAGGATGAACATAGTGTCCGAGTACGACACTCAGCATGATGAATAGTCCGGCAATCATGCGCAATGCTCTTTGTACTGTCATGATAAACTCCTTGATCGATTCAATGTTGGTGCATTCAATATACCCTAGGGGGTATAACTTTGCAACTATTCTTCTCACGTTGAGTTCCTGGATTTTAGCCCCAAAATCCAGGTATCCGTCTTTGCGCCCTCAGGTATGTTCAAAGCCGATCACCGAACCTGAAACTATTAGTAGATGCACACCCCATTCATCGCCCTATGCACACGCTCTTTTCTGGGGTGGACGTTATCCGTGCGCTATTGTAAAGAGTCAGACCCACTTCTGCTCGCACAGCGGCAGCTGTTTTCTGCGCTTCATCAATCCGAGTCTGAAACAATATTGTTGCAGCATTCCTCAAAAAATCTCGGCGCTGTTGCGTGCAAATGCCGTAAAAAAATGGGCCAGGCTTGTTTCAGTGCTTTTGATCATCTCTATTCACACAACCTATACACAAATGACCTCGATTCATACACAGGAACAACGGTTCTGTCTTGACCGAGGATAACCGGTAGACCTATGCTTGGAAATGCACCCAGTGAACGTGTGTTTTCTCAATATAATCATATAGTTACAAGTGTTCACAGAGTGTACGGGCATGCGCTGAAAAACCATAAATGAGTGCGTCATGTCAGGTTCGTCATCAGGCGGGGGAGCCGTAAGGTTGTTCTGATGCGTGAGCCAGCCAATAACAATAGGACAAGATGTCATGAAAACAAGAGTGATAATTCTGTTGATGCTCGGGGGAGCGACACAGATGTGCTGGTCTATGCAATCGATGGGTGATTCGGCACTTGGGAATGTGACGGGTCTGGATGGTGTCGATATCAGTGCCAGCTTTCAAAACAGCAGTTTCAGTCTGATCAGCCTAGAAACCAATAATGGTCTTGATGCTACAACCACAACGCCATCGATGACTCAGTGGCAAGGATTTGGGATGCAGGGATCCATTGACTGGAATTTCGGGACAGGTGTTTCTTCGACAGGGCAGGCAGCTCTTAGCTTGCATATGGCGGGAACTGTGACATTCAATCCCGTATCGGTCTATACATCGGCTTGGGATGGTTCGACCGTCTTGCAGACGGCGGTAGCTTCAGGGGCAACGAATGAGTTCAACTATTCGCTCGGGCAAGTCACTGTTAATTTGACTTATGCCTTGCAGCAGGGATTCACCGATCAGATGAGCGGGACTGTTTTGTCGAATAATGGGCTGACATTAACCAATTCGGGATGTCCCACTTCAGTATGCACCCAATTGCTTAACCCTTCCTGGTCTCAAGGCTCAAGCAGTTTTGCGGCATCCAGCGTTGTGTACCAGGATTTCAATCCGGTCAGTGTCTCCATTGCAGCTGTCAATACTGCAACACTGAGTGCATGGAAATCAACGGATGCAACCTTGTCGAGCAGCCTATCAGGAACCACTGCCAGCGATGGTCTGTTGCTATCTATTGGCGCAATCCAAGGCAGCAAGGTGGTCACTGGAGCAACGGGAACTGGAACTACCGGCAATTACACAACGGCCATCAGTCATCCAGCAACCAATATTCTGATTCCCAGTAATGCCAATGCCCAACAGCTGATGCAGGCACTGGCAACCCTCTCAAATGCGATGAATTTACCTTCTGTGCTTGGTCAAGGGAGTCTATTCCGTTAATTAAAAATGAAACGCACCTCATGAACTCCTAAGTTCCTGGCTTTAAGATGAGTTGAAGTACATGGCCCGTATCCGATTATGGTTTGATACGGGCTTGGTTCCGGGAGAAGATGATGTCGGCTTTGCGCGAAAATGGCTTGTCCAAAGTTCCTGAAGTAACACTAATATTCTGGTTGATCAAAATTGCTGCCACAACTCTTGGCGAGACTGCTGGTGATGCAGTGACGATGTCATTGCATTGGGGATACTTGTGGGGTACTGCCCTGTTTGGGTTTATGTTTGTGGTAATGGTTATTGCCCAAACCCGTGCTACTTCCTGGCATCCTGCCCTCTATTGGCTGACCATTGTTGCAACGACAACGGTTGGAACGACCATAGCCGATTTTGTCGACCGCTCTTTGGGTATCGGCTATGCCGGTGGCTCAAGCATCCTTCTTTTTTTGCTCCTTCTCAGTCTTTTTCTATGGCATCGAATGATGGGGACTGTGGCGGTTACATCCGTCAGTACCCCACGCTCAGAGGCTTTTTACTGGACAACCATCATGTTTTCTCAGACCCTGGGTACGGCACTTGGGGACTGGACTGCCGATACGGCAGGACTAGGATATACCGGTGCGCTGCTTCTTTTTGGCAGTGTCTTGTTGATTGCAGCTGTGCTCTATGCCACGACGCATCTTTCTCGTACACTTCTGTTTTGGTTGGCTTTTGTGATGACGCGGCCTCTTGGGGCGGTATTGGGAGATTTTCTTGACAAGCCTCTAAAAATGGGTGGCCTTGATTTAAGTCGTTTTGGTGCCTCAGCGGTTTTGATTGGATGCATGTTGGCGCTCATACTGTTTTTTGAGCAGCGTCCAGCATCTTTGGCTCAGGAAAAGTCCTGACAAGGATGGGTTGCGTGCGGGTTTTGTTGGTCGAAGATGATGTCATGATTGGCGTCCTGGTTCAGGAGTCGCTCAAGGATGCCAGCTATGCAGTTGACTGGGTTAAGGACGGGCTTTCCGCACTTGCCAGTATACGGGCTCAGACCTATGATCTTGTGCTTCTGGATCTTGGATTGCCTGGAAAAGATGGTCTTGAAGTACTGAGCGATGTGCGGGCGCAGAAAAATCCGGTGCACATTCTGGTGCTGACGGCACGTGATGCTGTTGAAAGCCGCGTTCGTGCCCTTGATGCTGGAGCCGACGATTATGTGCTTAAACCTTTTGCCATAACCGAACTTCTGGCTCGGATGCGGGCTGTTCTCAGACGCAATGGCGGACACACAAGTTCCTGTCTGGAAAATGGTTATATTCAGCTTGATCTTGTGATGCATGCTGCCCGGGTTGAAGGTTCAGACTGGATTCCACTGAGTGCTCGAGAATTTGCCTTATTACAGGCATTGATGCTGCGACCAGGTGCCATTTTGTCGCGCGCTGATCTGGAAGACCGAATTTATGGTTGGGGCGAGGAGGTAGAGAGCAACGCCGTTGAGTATCTGATCCATGCTTTGCGTCGAAAATTAGGCCAAAATCAGATCAGGAATGTTCGGGGTGTCGGATGGATGGTATCAAAACAGCAGTAGCCCAGTCGCTGCAACTGAAATTATCCCTGGTCCTGTCGCTTTGGATTATTGTGGTAACGGTCATGGCGGGAAGTCTGTCTTTTCGAGCGGCCTATCATCAGGCTCATGAGTTTCAGGACGATGTCTTGCGGCAGGTTGCGGGTATTCTTGTGCCGGGTAACAAGCCCTTGCATCATCGTGCCGGTCCGGTCATTGATTCCGATGATGAAGAATCAAGAGTACTGGTTCAGCGTCTCGATGAACCTGTTCCAACTCCGAATAATGTCGACCAGACAGGATTATTGAATCTGCCCCATGGTCTGATGGATGGATTACACTCCTTGCGCATTCAAGGCGAGCATTTTCGGGTATTGGTAGTGACACGAACCAATGGGGAACGGATTGCTGTTGCCCAGGAAGCAGGCTTTCGGGATGAAATTGCCCGAGCCAGTGCCTTACGTACGGTCATGCCGCTCATCATCTTTTTACCACCCCTGTTATGGATTTTATCCAGGGTTATTCACAGCGTGTTTGAACCGATTGTTCGTGTTTCCAGGGAATTGGATCAACGTCGCGAGCAAGATCTTGGTCCAGTTCAAGCGACCGCGATACCCAAAGAGGTCATGCCGTTTGTTACAGCGATTAATCGGCTCTTTTCCCGCGTCAGTCAGACTCTTGAGGATCAAAGACGTTTTATTGCCGATGCTGCCCATGAGCTGCGTTCTCCCTTAACAGCCCTGTCGTTACAAGCCGAGCGTTTGGCTCAGGCTCCCATGTCCAATCTGGCTCTGGAGCGACTGGTATCGTTGAGGGCAGGCATTGAACGAAACCGGATGCTCCTTGAACAACTGCTTACCCTGGCTCGAACTCAGTATAACCAGCATCATCCACAACAAAAGCAATCGATTCTGAAAGTGCTGGCCCAGACACTTGAAGACCTGATGCCGCTTGCTGAACGCAAGAATATTGAGATTGAAGTGGAAGGAGATCCTGATCTGCATGTAGAAGTTCCGGAGGCTGATCTTAATGCCCTTTTTAAGAATCTGCTTGATAATGCGGTTCGCTACAGTCCAGAATATTCTAGGGTACATATTGATATTCTTCGCAGCAACGCTGGAGTCATGTTATGTATCCGTGATGAAGGGCCAGGTATTGCTCCAGAAGAACAAGTTCGGGTTTTCGATCCTTTTTACCGGACCTTGGGCAATGGACAGATGGGCTCAGGACTGGGCTTGGCTATCGTCAAATCCATATCAGAGCGTTTGAATGCCAGCATCAACTTGGCCTATACGAACCCTGAACTCCAGCGTGGGTTGGCAATAAGTCTTTATATTCCAGATCAAGGTTCAACCAATCTTGACCTTTGGTTCAGAGTAAAATCATGATGATTTTGCAAAGCCGATCAAACTTTGCCTAACCAATTGGCGATTCCTTCCTGGCCTTCTGCGCCGGATATGGCTGTACAAACAGGCAAAAAGAATGTCCAGACAATCGTGTTGATTAGTATGTGCGTAATATCCCGTCTATTTTCATAGGCCCCATTCTCTTCAGGAGATGCGAGGATGTTGCTGGCGGCATTGATGTCACGGTCGTGGAGTAGACCGCACTCCACAAACATCCATGCTCTCGGCAACTACTCCACGCGTTGCTCTACCTCCTGCATCCATGCATTCGTTATTCGTTGACCTTCCTGACCTTGGGGGCCAGTGCGCTTTTTACAGCAGTTACCCCTTACAAGAATCTATGTAAACGCCGGGGTTTGCCGGGCAATTTCGATCAATCATGAACCTGTTCTATCATTATTGGACTTTGGTTGGCACTTCTGTCGATGCTCTGTTAGAATCACGTGCTAAGGACGATTAGCTCAGCGGGAGAGCACTGCCTTCACACGGCAGGGGTCACAAGTTCGATCCTTGTATCGTCCACCATTTCAAAAGGCTATTTCCCCATGAATGGGGTGGCTACTCGGACTAAAGTGAACGAATTCTAAAATTAGGCTCTTCACCGTAAACGGGGGATGGGTATTCATCAGACACGATAAATCATACCATTCCACCCGCATAGAGCCAGTACGCGCATGCGGTAATTCAGGAAATTCCTGAAGCCGAAAGCTCGGCGGGTGATCATCTCCATTTTGGTATGAAAGCCCTCGGTCATGCCATTAGATTTGGAAAAGCGCCACATGCGTACAATGGGTACAAGCCATGATTGAAGCGTTTCAGCCAAAGGCCTGGCCGGGCTATTCACCAACTGCTGGATCAATGTCAGGAATCTTGGTAGCAAACGCCGGGCCCTCTTGGCTTTAACGGTTTTTAACAAGAGAAAGTTCATCAAGTGTTGTTTGATGGCGTAGAGGGCCTGGAGCACAGGAAATGCCTCCAGGTACTGGCCAAGGTGCTGATTTGCACATCGCTCAGCTTCCATGGGTGTCGTCGCATCAAGCTGACCAAGCCCCGCTGCTTTCGGCCTACGGGATCTTATTTTGGTTTGATTACGAGGAGCGCTATGGAACATATTCTCGCATCCCGCTCAGTCAGCATTACCGAACTCAAACACAGTCCGAGTGCCGTGATTGAACAGGCCGGATCGGAATCCGTGGCGGTGTTCAACCACAACCAGCCTTGCGCCAGCAGGGGGTCAA
>JAJZUM010000003.1 GCA_021848605.1 Pseudomonadota bacterium
ATCTACGCTTCCTTCCCGCAAAAGTACGTGCAGCATTTTGTGACTGGAACGTAATTGTTCCATAAATATATCGACCGAGGTTCGTACGACGCTATCTTTTGATGTGGCATGATGTCTGGCGTCACCGATAATACGTCGTAACGTCGTTCCTGCCAGATCAATCAAGGCGATGGCGAGCTCGTCCATATTATTGAAGTGCCGATAAAAGCTGTTTGGGGCGATACCTGTTGCCCTAGCAACTTCTCTCAGGCTGAGACTAGACAAACTGCGGTGCGGGCCAAGCAGGCTGAGCGTGGCCTGGAGAATTTCTTCGCGAGAGATGGAAGCCCTTCGGCCAGGGTTTGATGTCGCGATCTGCTCTTGTCCGGCTTGGGGAGATGTCATGATGTGATTCCGGTTCACCTTGATATCATCATAGCAAAAAAATACGTCTAAGGGACGGTTGGGCGTCCGATCCGGAATATGCTCAAAGCGATCAGGGCGGACAAGCACAAACCAATGACCAGTGCGTTGGGCGCATGAGAGTCTCCCAGCGAGACAACAACAGTAGCCAGAGCTGCGAAAAGATACTGCATGGTTCCCATGAGTGATGAGGCGGTTCCGGCAATATGACTACCGATACTGGAGAGTGCGGCAGCAGAGGCATTGGGAACCAGAAATCCGAGCGAAGCAATATAAACCCACAATCCAAGACACAAGGTGATCAGGTTGAGCTGGTGGCTGAGAAGCATGAGCAGCAGAAAGCCTGCGGCAAGACCAGGAAAAACGAGGGCCCTATGCATGATGCGCTGGATACCGTAACGGTGCAACAGTCGGGCATTAATCTGGGTCGTGGCGATAAAGGCGGCGCCGTTGATACTGAAGATCAGGGCATAATGATCGGCACTGACCTGAAATGTGTGCATCAGAAGTCCTGGAGTAGTGGCAATATAGCAAAACATGCCGCTCATCAGGGCATTGGATGTTAAAGTCAGCAGCATGAACGTGCGCTGTCCAAAAAGGCTAAACATGGCAGTATGCAGTGCCTGGTGCGGAGTACCTGTATGATGTTGGGGTGGATGAGTTTCCTCAAGCTCGAACCAGCTCCAGATGAGTACGCTCAAGGCTAGAAGCCCCTGAATAAAAAACAGGGTACGCCAACTTCCAAAATGCAGGCACAGGGTTCCCAGACTAGGTGCAAAAATGGGGGCAGCTCCCATGATGAGCATCAGGCGTGCCTGGGCCAGTGCTGCCGTAATTCCAGTTGCCAAATCCCGTACAATGGCACGGCTGAGTACCATCCCAGAACAGGCACCGATTCCCTGCAGGAATCGCGCCAGGATTAGGGTTTGCATGTGGGTGGCCGTCGCACAGAGCAGTGTTGCCAGCAGATAAATCGCCACTCCCCAGAGCAAGGGTGGGCGACGACCGAATCGGTCACTTAAGGCCCCAAAGAACATCTGGCCTCCGACCAGACCCAGGAAGAATGAAGACAGGGTCAGTTGGGCATGCGCGCCAAGACTTTCCTGGATTTTTGTAAACGCAGGCAGATACATATCGATCCCGAGTGGCCCGAGTGCAACCAGTACACCCAAAAGGTACAATTTTCGGGCAAGGGCGGGTTCGAGGCGCATCATTCAGTCCGTTTTGTATAAGTGCGGGCGGCTGAGGCAAGATCATGTGCCAGGGACACAAACTCACTGGGCATCATGATAATGGTGGTTGTGTTCTGTTCAGCGCCGACCTCGGTAATCATTTGCATGCGACGCAGTTCCAGCCCGGCAGGATTTTCCATGATGAGGCCAGCGGCCTCACGTAGCTTCATGGAAGCTTCCAGTTCGGCTTGCGCTTTGATCACTCGTGCCCTTTGCTCGCGCTGCGCCTCAGCTTCCTGAGCCATGGCACGTTGCATGGACTCAGGAATCTCGACATTGCGCATCTCGACCCGGCTGACCTTGACGCCCCAGGGCTCAGTAGCAAGGTCAATCGCTTCACAGAGGGCTGTGGCGATGATCTCCTGCTCCTTGAGAATTTCATCGAGGGAGTGTCGTCCCATGCGGTTACGCAAGGACGTCAGGGCGACCTGAATCACGGCGCGATCTACCTCACGAACTTTAAGAATGGCCCGGGTAGCATCGATGATCTCGTACCAGATCACAGCGGTCACTTTGACGGGTACATTGTCGCGGGTAATGGTTTCCTGTTGGTCTACCGATGCGGTGATGGTACGCATGTCGACAGCGGTCGTTGTTTCGATGCCGGGAATGATCCAGAATAGTCCGGGTTCGCGGACACGATGCAACTTGCCAAGGCGAAAAACCAAGTTTTTTTGCCAGGCCTGAGTAATCCGCAGGCCTGAAAAAAGCAGAATGAACGCAAAAGCGGTTAACGGTATCAGCATGAATGAGTGACTCCTGTCTTGAAGTTTGCGCTACGTACCCCATGTTAAACGTAACGGCGGCATATGTCTCTGCTGTCCTGCTATTGTTTTTAGTTCAACGAGGAGATCAACGGTGGGAACATCGGTACGGTTGCAACGCCCTGATGGCGGAACATGTGATGCTTATTTTGTTGAAGTCCCCGGTGCTCGGGCTGCCGTGGTGGTGATTCAGGAGTGGTGGGGGCTGAATGATCAGGTGCGAAGCATTGTCGATTATTTTGCCCAACAGGGATTTCATGCCCTGGCACCTGATTTGTATCATGGGCGTATGGCCTCCGATGCCGATGAGGCAAGCCACCTGATGAATCATCTCGATTTTGCCCAGGCAACCCACCAGGACTTGCGGGCTGCTGTCAGCTTTCTTAAAGAAAAGGTTGGGCACGTCGGTGTGACAGGATTTTGTATGGGAGGTGCACTGACCATTGCCGCAGGTGTACATCTTGCTGCAGAGATTCAGGCAGCCTCGTGTTTCTACGGGATTCCACCTGCAGAGTTTGCCGACCCTGCCAAGATTACGATTCCATTCCAGGGGCATTTCGCTGATCGGGATGCATGGATTACTCCAGAGAAAGTTGATGCGCTACAGGTTGCGCTAAAGAACGCAACTCAGGATGTTGAAATTTATCGTTATCCGGCCGATCACGCCTTTGTCAATCAGACCAGGCCTGAAGTCTATGAGGCTGAATACGCCCGCCAGGCCCTTGAGCGCACAACGAGCTTTTTCAGAAAGCATCTTGTCTAGTGTTGTTCCGGCCCATGCCCATTGGGCCGGGATTTCAGGTTCAGGTATTACTTTTCGGTTTTTTGGGCACCAAACGAAATGCCCAAAAAAGAAAATGGCAGTTTGTTCTGCAAGCGAAAACGAGCCTGCAGTTGAATGAATCCGAGATCGAGACCAACAGCGGGGCTGGAAGATGCTTCGCCGCTGATGTCGGGGTTTTGAATGTTCTGGGCAGCATCCACTTTCAGGATCCAGGCGCCTCTCGCCAATGAGACACTGACATTTTTGGGAGCAGGACCAGTATTTTTCTGTTCGTTGATTATGGGCAGCATCTGGCGAAGGCGCGTCCATGGTTGTCCGAAGCGGGCCAAAACAGGCACATAACGATCCTGAATGGTATGGACACGCGAGGGTACCTCTTGGGACAGCCAACGAACCTGAGGACCGATACCCGGCACATCAAGGACGTGAAGATACATGCGGTTGAGGCGGTTCAGGGGTCGACGCCAAAGCCGGGTTGTAGTTGGGGGCGTTGTTTCTAAAACGCCAGAATCCTGATTTTCAGCCAGACTTTCGTCAATTTGCTGTCTGATTTCCAGCAGAAGGCGGTTTAATGCTGGGTTGCGGGCAATGCGGGCACGAAGATGTCTGACCGTAGTGCGTTGTGTACCGGATGCGCGCATGCGAATGACTGCGGGTTCGCTGGTGCGCGAACGGGTTCCTCGGGTTATAGTGCCAGACCGGGCTGAATACGCCATGCACGAAGTTCCTGAATGACAAGAATAAGATGTCCGTCCTGCAGAGTCATTCTACCCTTGTCATCTTTGGAAAAACAAGCACATCCCGCAGAGAATCAGCGTTCAGCAATTTGTTCCTGGAACTGGTCAGGATGCGCCAGCAACAATGCATCGTAATATTTTTGAACCTGATGTACATAGGCCAGAACCTGACCGCTCGGTGTGCCATCAGCCTCAAGGCCTCCTTGTCCGGGCAACAGGGTTGTCAGGGATTGCCGTACATTGACCCACAGGTTGGGGTTGCGATGATGCTGTTTGGTGAGAACCAGGGCACGATGCAGGAAACCTGGACCCATATTGTATGCAGCCAAAGCCATCCAGCTTCGATCCGGTTCCTGAACCTGAGCAGGAATGGAATCCAGAATTGTTCTGAAGTAAGCACAACCAGCAGCAATGCTCTGGCTAGCATTGGTCCTATCTTTAACCCCCAATTCGGTCGCGGTAGGACTCATTAACATCATCATTCCAGCAGCTCCTGAACTAGCCAGGGCACCGGGTTGCCAGCGGGATTCCTGATAAGCAATCGCAGCGATCATGTGCCAGTCCAGACCATTTTTGCTGGCATAGCGTTGAAAAAGATTGGCATATACGGGAAGACGTTTGCGAATGTCCGCATAAAACCCATGCGCATCGGATGCTTCATCGTGCGGTTCCGGACGGTAAAAAGTTGCCAGACGATCCAGAGTGCCATCCTTACGCAGTTGATTTAGGAACATGCCTGCCTGGGTGTGCAGGCTGCTATCAGTTCCCGGAGCAAAATTCCATGCCATGCGGGCAGCATGAGTCAGCTGAGTGGCAACTTGCAGATTACGATGCAGCAAGCGATGTTCTGAAAAACTGTCGGCATTAACCAGGGCAAAATCAGCTTCGTGCCACGCTACCATATCAAGCAGGGTGCTGAACTGGGCACTTTGAGGCACGCGTTCAACGTGCAAGGTCGGGACCTGTTCTGCCAGGGTCTGAGCCAGTTGATCCTCACTGCTGCCAGCATAAACCGCAAGCCGTGCCCCATGCAGCGTGTCAAGCATGGCCTGCTGCCCCATATTTTGGTCGCTGGCACTGGCTGTGGTTCTGCGAATCAGGTCAAAAGAGAGATCTTCATAGGTCTGACTATAATGAACATTGTCATAATGCTCACCGCTGGCCAGTACCGTGGTTAAGGCGAGATCAGCCTGATGCTGGTTCAGTCTTTTTTCCAGCTCACCGAGGCTCGAAACAGATTGTACTTGGATTTTCAGGCCAAGATGACGGGCAAAAAGCCGAGTTACCTCTCCTGAAAAGCTGTGATTAAGCGTTAAAACACTTGCAGTACCATCTTGTGCAAGCGTCACAACACGGATCACGCCACGTTGGTTAATTTGTTCAAACGTTGTTGGTGTGGGCATCAATCCCACGACAAAAGCCAGTACGAAGATAGAAACACACGCTCGAAAAACAAAATGCGTTCGTCGTCGCAGCAGGCACAGGCTGTCGCATCGAGACATCCTTCGCTACCTCTCTTAGGTTTACCGTTTATCAACCCGAAACGATTCAATTTCCGATGCAACTTATCGGGAAACATGTAGCAGTCATGTCATAAAAAACGACTACATTTTGAACGATCTCGGGCCGCTTTACCGTTGGACCAATAGGGGGTCGTTACGGAGCAGGTGCAGCAATCCGCGGGGCCCTTACAGCGGATACGAAACAATGTACACATTTGAGTTCAGTTTGTCGAGTCAAAGCGACTAATGGATGGTACGTTCGTACCATATTGGAATTTTCTGCATTTGTCGTCTAGCCTATTTAGGACCAGTTAACAGCAGGATTCTAGTGAGGTTGAAACCATGTCCTTGCGTATGCGCATAACGATGTTGATGATGTTGCTGGTAGCAGCAGAGTCGGGGGTAGTAGGTTTTGAAACGCAGGCCTTTGTGCCGGTGATCATTGCAGTAGTCGTCGGGATTGTTATCCTTGCAGCCACTGCTGGTTTGATGACAAGTTGGTATCAGGATACGCTGGATCGGCTGGCAGAGCGTTTGCGTCAGGGTCAGGGCGCGGAAATGGATAGTTATGGCCTGCTTCCTGAGATGCAAGGCCTGGTCGACAGTCTCCGCTCGGCTTTGGGCAGGGACAAGGATCGTTTGGGTGCGGTGTTGGGTGCTGCAGATCGGGTTAAGGTCTTGGCAGGGGAACTGGTGGGAGGAACTCAAGAGTCAAGTCGGGGCGCTGAAAACCAGAAGAAAGAGGCTGATGCCGTGGCTTCGACCATAAACAGTATGGCAGAAACTATGCATTCGGTTACTGGCAGCGCCAGCAGTGCTGCCGAAGCTGCACGTGAAGCCAATCGTGAGGCTCAGGAAGGCCAGCAGGTCGTCAACAGTGTGACCGATGCGATTCATTCGCTGGCCTCAGAGGTTGAACGTGCTGCTTCCGCGATGCAAACCCTTGAGGCTGATACCGAGTCGATTGGAGCCATCCTGGAAGTGATTCGCGGTATTGCTGATCAGACCAATTTGCTGGCACTTAACGCGGCGATTGAAGCAGCCCGTGCGGGTGAACAGGGACGAGGTTTTGCGGTTGTAGCGGATGAAGTTCGCACACTGGCACAGCGTACCCAGCAGGCAACCCAGGAAATCCATGAAATGATAGCCCGTTTGCAGTCGGGTTCCAGCAACGCAGTCAAGGTAATGGAAGAGGGGCGACGCCAGGCAGAACTAAGTGTGGGGCAGGCTAATCGTGCCGGTTCATCATTAGCGACGATTACCCACGCGGTTGATTCGATTTGTACCATGAATGAACAGATTGCTGATTCCATCAAGAAACAGTCGGCTTCAGCGGATACGGTCAGCAGTCGCTTGGGTAGAATTGTTCAGCTGGCCGATGAGGCGGGACAAAGAACTCAGCAACGGGCTCGAATTGCCCAGGAACTTGAACTTGCTGCCCGGGAGCTTAGCCAGGCAATCAACTGAACAAGTGTCCGCCTCCTCTTCCTCTTCTTGAGAAATTCTCAAGAACTTGCGTGATTCTCAAGACGTGATTCTCAAGAAGAGGAAGGCAAACGGTCAGCTTCTACCAAGACACCATAACCGATACAATCGTGGTTTGATGATGGATGCGTTCATCAGAGGCACCGTTGTACCTTTGTCGGAACGGCTGCATGGACGATTGCGCCGGAATCCTTTATTCTTGCCGGTCAAGGGCGCATTGGGTGTTTTTCCTGACCAGCCAATCCTGACCGAGATTCCTCTTAAATCGTGTTGGGAGCATATTGACACATTGTGTTGATTCGGCGTGAGGTCCTGATTGAGGAACACAGTTGACGCCTTTATTTTCCACGAATCGAGACGATGACATGCTGATCCATCATGGGGGCCTGGCCCTCACGCCTTATCGTAATAAGCAGCTCTTGTTGCGTTTGCAAAAGCATTTCAGTGCACTGACGGCCGTTCATGCGCATTATATCCATGTTCTCGTGGGGGTCGATCGTCTCGACTCTACACTTTCCGAGTTGTTGGCCTATGGTGCAAGTGCGGAGGTACAACCTCGGAACGGCCTTTGTTTTGTCGTGGCTCCTCGTCCCGGAACGATTTCTCCATGGGCATCAAAGGCCATGGACATCCTGCAGCATGCCGGTCAGCCCGCATCACTTCGCCTGGAGCGGGCAATCATCTATCAACTTGAAGGATTATCGTTCTGTACCGATAAGGACTATCAGGATATTTCGGTTTTACTTCATGACCGGATGACCCAGCATGTCTTTCATCAACCGGATCAGCTGGCGATTCTTTTTGAAACGCAACAACCGCGTCCATTGCAATGGGTTGACGTTCTGCAAAAAGGTAGGGATGCACTGACCCTGGCCAATCAGCAGGAAGGTTTTGCGCTGAGTGTCGATGAAATTGACTATCTGCTTGAACGATATCAGAAATTGGGCCGTAATCCGACGGATGTGGAACTGATGATGTTTGCCCAGGCTAACTCGGAGCACTGCCGCCACAAAATATTCAATGCTGATTGGTGGATTGATCATATTCCCCAGAACCATTCGCTGTTTGGCATGATTCGTCATACCTATGCTGTTTCTCCTGAACATGTGCTTTCGGCCTATCGCGATAATGCGGCAGTCCTGGAGGGTAGGGTTGCACCGCGCTTGATGCGAGATGTGGATGGCACATATCGCTATGTGACAGAACCTATTCATATGGTACTCAAGGTTGAAACGCATAACCACCCAACCGCCATTGCTCCCTTTGCGGGTGCGGCCACTGGTTCTGGTGGAGAAATCCGCGACGAGGGTGCGACAGGCCGGGGTGCTCGACCAAAGGCTGGCATGACAGGGTTCAGTGTGTCATCACTGCATGTTCCAGGATTTGAACAACCTTGGGAACAGGCACTGCGCGGACCCGCTCGGTTGGCGACTCCTCTGGATATCATGATCCAGGGACCACTGGGCGGAGCGGCTTTTAACAATGAATTCGGCCGTCCAAATCTGGCGGGGTATTTCAGAACACTCGATCAGGTGATCGCACATGCTGGACATGACGGTCATTTTGGTTACCTGAAACCCATTATGATTGCCGGTGGCTATGGCAACGTCCGGGCAGAACATGTCCAGAAAATGCAAATTCACCCGGGTGCTCTGTTGCTCGTTCTCGGTGGGCCGGCCATGCTGATTGGTCTGGGTGGGGGAGCCGCATCGTCTATGGCGAGCGGGAGCAGTGACGAACAACTTGATTTTGCATCGGTACAGCGTGACAACCCAGAAATGGAGCGTCGTTGTCAGGAAGTGATTGACGCGTGTTGGTCATTGGGCCCACTCAATCCGATTCTCTCCATTCACGATGTTGGTGCCGGTGGTCTTTCTAACGCTTTGCCGGAGTTAGTTCATGATCATGGGCTTGGGGCCCGGCTGGATTTGCGCTCCATTCCAAGTGCTGAACCAGGGTTGTCTCCACGTGAGTTGTGGTGTAATGAAGCCCAGGAACGTTATGTGTTGGCTTTGTCACCCGATCGTCTTGAGGATTTTGTGGCGATCTGTGAACGTGAACGCTGTCCATGGGCGGTTGTGGGCGAAGCGACCGCTGATGAACATCTATTATTACAGGACCCCCTCTTAGGTCAGCCAGCCGTTGATATTCCCATGGATCTTCTTTTTGGAAAAACACCTCGACTGGAGCGACGTGTTTCAACACCTCCTAGCGGAATTAAGCCTTGGAATGGCCAGGATCTGGTTCTTGAAGAATCCATACAGAGGGTGTTGCGGTTGCCGGCTGTTGCCAGTAAATCCTTTTTGTTAACCATTGGTGACCGTTCTGTCACCGGTCTAGTCTGTCGTGAGCCGATGGTAGGACCTTGGCAAGTGCCCGTGAATGATTGTGCCGTAACCGCCAGCAGTTATCAATCCTTTGCTGGGGAGGTGATGGCTGTGGGTGAACGAACACCTGTGGCCATGCTGGATGCAGCTGCCAGTGCCCGTCTCGCCATTGCCGAGGCCATGACCAATCTCTTGGCAGCTCCTGTTGTCGACTGGTCGCAAGTAGCACTTTCTGCCAACTGGATGGCGGCCAGCGGCGTGAGTGATCAGGATTGGCAGTTGTTTCAGGCGGTACGTACGGTTGCTCTTGATCTTTGTCCCAGTCTCGGTCTGTGTATTCCGGTTGGCAAGGATTCGCTTTCCATGCGTACATCCTGGCAAGATCAGGGACAGGATCATGAGGTTATTGCGCCGGTTTCACTGATTGTGACCGCGGCTGCGCCCATTGACGATGTGCGCCAGGTTTACACGCCGCAACTTCTGGCAAAAGAAAGCGCCCTTATTCTGATTGATCTTGGACTTGGCCAAGCGGTGTTGGGTGCCAGTGCGTTGGCGCAGGTGTATAGGCAATCGGGAGGACATGTTCCTCAAGTGCATGTTGAGGCGCTGAAATCGTGGCGAACTGCCATGCAGTCCTTGCGATCCATGCAGGCAATTATTGCCTATCATGACCGATCCGATGGGGGGCTTTGGGCGACTCTGGTGGAGATGGCTTTTGCTGGACATCTTGGGCTGAATATCCAAGCCGATGGCTTGCCGGGTGAAGACGTGCATGCTGTTCTTTTTCATGAGGCTCCTGGTGTGGTGCTACAAATCCACCAGCATTGTCTGGCTGAAGTCATGGCCGTTTTTGCAGATACGGTTTTAGAAGGTCATGTGCATATTGTGGCGCATATCAATGCGGACGATGTTATCCGGATTAGCTGGCAGGGCAAAGAAGTCTTTGCCCAGTCGCGAGCCACGTTGCAAACCCTGTGGTCTGAAACCAGCTTTCATATTCAGGCCATTCGAGACCATGAAGGATGTGCCCGTCAGGAATTTGAAGCACTGGGTCTTTCAGGGACGGCTGGGCTTGCTGAATACCTTCCTGCTCATAGGGACGCTCCAAAGGCTCCAGCCGTACTGAAGGGTGTACGACCACGCGTAGCGATTTTGCGTGAGCAGGGTGTCAATGGACACATGGAAATGGCTGCTGCCTTTGATCGGGCTGGATTTTGCTCCGTAGACGTCCACATGACGGATCTGCTTGCCGGGCGCCATGATCTGCGCGACATGAAAGGTCTGGTGGCGTGTGGAGGTTTTTCCTATGGAGATGTACTTGGCGCTGGTGGTGGTTGGGCTCGTACCATTCGCTACAACCCAAAAGTTAGTGCGATGATGGCGAACTTTTTCCATCGTGCAGATACGTTTACCTTGGGCGTTTGCAATGGTTGTCAGATGTTGTCTCAGCTGCACGACCTGATTCCTGGTGCTGAGCTCTGGCCCCAATTTGAGCGTAATCTGAGTGAACAGTTTGAAGCGCGCACCGTCATGGTCGAAATCACTGAATCGGTCTCGGGATTACTGCTGGGTATGGCTGGAGCCCGTTTGCCCGTGGCCGTCGCTCATGGTGAGGGACGGGTTGCGGGTGGGGATCTGGATGCCCTGCAGGCAGGTGGTCAAATTGGGATGCGCTATGTCGATCCTGCGGGAATGCCAACTTTGAGCTATCCTCATAATCCAAATGGTTCTCCCGAAGGGGTCACCGCTTTCAGTAGTCGAGATGGACGGGCCACAATCATGATGCCGCATCCAGAACGCGTGTTCAGACGGGTGCAGCAAACTTGGCAGCACCCGCAGGAATGGCTGCATGTGGAAGATGCTGCCAGGGATGACAGTTACTGGATGCAGTTGTTTTACAATGCCCGAGCCATGGTTGAGTGAATCATGTACAAACTGACGGTATTCATTCCCCAAGAAGCCTTGAATGATGTCAAGGAAGCACTTTTTGCTGCCGGCGCTGGTCGGTATGGTGCTTATGATCGTTGTGCCTGGCAGGTTTTGGGGCAAGGTCAATTTCGTCCTCTGGATGGAGCCAATCCCTTTATTGGAACCCAGGGTTGTGATGAGAAAGTTGCAGAGTGGCGTGTGGAAATGTTGGTGGATGATCACTGTTTGCAAGCGGTGGTAGAGGCTCTGCATGCCGCTCATCCCTATGAAGAACCCGCCTTTGACGTTGTAGCGCTGGTGGATACAACCTTGCTGCGCCCCCATGGAATGAAGGATTATGCATGAATTAACGGATTCGGGGATACTGGTACGTTTTGCCGTTCAGGCCCTCACCAATGCAGGACTTGATGCCGCTGCCATATTGCAAAAATCGGGTGCATCCATGCTGTTGCTGGATGACCCGCATTTGCGAACTCCATCTTCGGCTCAGGATGTCTTTTGGCAGGCGGCTGAAGAAGTCTCCGGTGACCCACACATTGGTTTGCGTCTGGCGCGACATTTACCACGATTTCGAGGTCAGGTTCTGGAGTATCTTTTTTCGAGCAGTCCTACCTTTGGTGAAGGATTGCGACGAGCCCTACAGTATCAACGTTTGTTGAGTGATGCCATTCTTGGTCGTTTTGGTCATGAAGGTGATTTGTGCTATCTGGCAACGGGTATGGCCAATAACACTTCACGACATATGGCAGAATGTATGATGGCAGGCATCTTGCAATTTTTTTCCCAGCTGACGGATGAGTGTTTCGTGCCGGTGCGAGTCTGTTTTCATCATACCTGCCAGGCCCCCGTCCACGAGTATGAGCAGCTGTATGGCTGTCCGGTGTTGTTTGAACAACCCGATATACGAATTTATTTTGATCCGGCGATTCTTGATCGTGCTTTTTGGCATGCTGAACCCGAACTTTTGCGCCTGCATGAGCAAGTAGCCAATGAGAAACTCGCGGAACTGCAACGACTTGATCTGGTCGCACAAATCCGTAAGGTGATTGCCCAGCGCTTGGAAACCGGAGAGATCTCTCTTGAAGAAGTTGCGGCAGAACTTGGCATTCGGCCGCGTTCCCTGCGCAGTCAACTGGCGGATATCGGTACAAGCTTCAACCATGTGCTTAATGACTATCGCAGCCGGTTAGCGCGAAGGTTACTGGCCAAGACCAATGAAAGTATTGAGCAGATCGTTTATCTGACTGGATTTTCCGAGCCCAGTACCTTTTATCGGGCATTCAGGCGCTGGACTCAGGAAACTCCAATCGAATATCGCCGTCGCAAGCAACAGGCACAAATCTGAAGAATCCCCAGTTGTCGATTAACGTAATTCGCTGGACGATTTGCCCAAGAGCCGACGCGCAATAATCAACAGCTGTATTTGTTGGGTTCCCTCAAAAATATCAAGAATTTTTGAGTCGCGTGCCCATTTTTCCAGTAGTTCATCTTCGCTATAGCCTGCAGTCGAACAAAGTTCAACGCACTGCAGGGTAATGTCGTTGGCGCAGCGGCCAGCCTTGGCCTTTGCCATGGATGCTTCTTTCGAGTTGGGCATGCGATTGTCTGCCATCCATGCTGCTTTCAGAGTCAGCAGACGGGCAGCTTCCCATTCGGACTCCATACGGTAAAGTGTGTGCTCCATGTGTGAAAGCTGCAGAGGCGGCACTGCGTAGCCTGAACCAAGCACAGGGGCAAGCAGTTCACGACTTCGGTCCAAAGCAGCTTTGGCAACGCCAATGGCCATAGCTGCTACGAGAGGACGGGTATTGTCAAAAGTCTCCATGACTCCAGCGAACCCTTTCTTGATATCGATCTCAGGATTGCCTAGCAGGTTTTCTCTAGGGATGCGACAATCTGAGAATGAGATAGCTGCCGTATCGGAAGCCTTGATCCCCAATTTCTTTTCAAGGCGGGTTACCGTCATACCCGGTGTACCATGAGGCACCACAAAGGATTTGATGGCAGCTTTACCCAATTCGCGATCCAAGGTTGCCCAGACAACGACGCTATCGGCACGTGAACCGGAAGTGACGTAGATTTTTTCTCCATTTAAGACATAGTGGTCGCCATCAAGACGTGCTGTTGTGCGAATGGCAGCCGAATCTGAACCACAGCCAGGTTCGGTAATGGCCATGGCTGCCCAACTTCCTTTGAATCGGGCCAGTTGGGCTTCATTGGCAACGGCAGCTATGGCCGCATTGCCTAAGCCCTGGCGAGGCATGGCAAGCAACAGACCTACATCACCTCGGCAAAGTTCCATAATGCCTAGACAGGTCGAAAGATTGCTGCCATTACGAATTTTGGTTGATGACTCTTGTGACATGCCCTTGCTGGCTGAAGAGGCGCCCGCTGCTTCCGGTGCGCCATCATTCATGCCGTCGAGCAGTGCCGCCAACGTATCGAGTTCTTTGGGATAGGCATGTTCTTCCTTATCGTATTTTCGGGAAATGGGCCGAAAATAATAATCAGCAACATCAGCGGCCTGCTGTACCAATCCTTTGAACTTTTTTGGAATTTCCAGATACATGTCTGTTCTCCCTGATATGCTTAGAGGTGCTGGCCGCCCCAGAGGACGGCTACCGAGCGAAGGTCACGATACCAGCGTTCAACCGGATGTTCCTTGGTAAAACCATGCCCGCCGAGCAACTGAACTCCTTGGGTGCCGACCCACATGGCTTTTTCGGAACAGAACATCCGAGCCAGATAGGCTTCACGCTGAAAACTAAGACCTTGATCTGCTCGTGTTGTAGCTCTCCAGGTCATTAAACGCATTGATTCAACTTCAATGGCCATTTGTGCGATCAGAAAAGCAACACCTTGACGGTGGCTGATAGGCTCGCCAAAGGCAGTGCGCTCATTGCAGTAGGGAATGGTGTAGTCAAGTACGGCTTGGGCACAACCCGTGGCCATGGCGCACCAGGCAAGGCTGCCAAAATCAAGAAAGTTCTGCCATGAAAATTCCTCGTCGCCCAGTCGGGCTGAAGCGGGGACAACAACGTCGTTGAGTATGAGCTCAGCCGTCTCTGCAGCCTTAAGGCCCATGGCTTGGGCGGGTTTCCAGGACAGCCCCTGATGACCACCGTCGATCAGAAATAGTCCGATGCCATCCGATGTTTGGGCGGCAACCAGAAAAAGTTCCGCAGATTGCGCGTCAAGAACGAGTGCTTTGTGTCCGTTGATGTGGTACTGGTTTCCTGAAAGGATGGCGGTTGTCACCAATTTGAATGGGTTGAAAAGAGCACCAGGTTCCATAATGGCCATGGTTGCCCGCAAGGGGTTTTCCTCAGATACAAACTCGGGAAGGTAACGGGCCTGTTGATCGGCATTGCCCCAGCGTGTTAACGCATTGGCAACCGACACGGAGGCCAGCAGGGCCGCTGTCAGGCTGAAGTCGCCATGTGCCAAAGTTTCTGCAATCAGGGCTTGAGTCTGGGCTGAGGATACTGTTGCAATACCACCATAGGCCTCGCTCACGGCATAATGTATCAGGCCAAGTTCAGTGGCTGCCTCACGAAGAGTCTCTGGGAATCGACCCGCTTCATCAGCCTCATGGGCGACCGGGCGGAGTTGTTCTTCGGCAAAGTGTTTGAGCATATCGGTTATCTGTTGTTGTTCCTCATCCAGCGATAGATCAAACAAGCCTTGCAGTGGCGTTGTGGACAAACGGGTGCGGGAACCACTGCGGTTCTGAAAATGTCGCAGCTTAGTACTGCTCAGACGAAAACCTTCCCGGCTTCCCCAATAAATCACGCGCTGCATCGGTTGGCGTATGCCAATCCGGTCTGCCCAACTTGAACTTGATATCCGGTTCAGTACCGATAATCCCAAAGCCTGTAAACGTGCTCGTGCCATGATTGATGATCTCCTTGAGAACACCATGGCAGTCTGCTGTAGGATGTCTGCATAATAAATGGCCTGATCGACAGGCTTCGCATGTTGCAGAGTCAATAAAAGCGCATTTGCCGAGGCGATATCTATGGCAAAAAAACATCAGAACCGATATCTGCACAGGGTTTGTGACGGCCCGACAGGTTTGTTCATCAGCTCAACATTTGTTTCAAAGCCTGACGCATGGGGCCAAGTTCAAAGGGTTTGTCGCAGATGGCTGAAACGCCCTCCTGTTGGATAGCAGCCAGGCGTGCCTGATTCTGTTCACTGGTTACCATAAGGATGGGGACAAAGCTGCGCTCGCTATGGCGAATATGTCGAACAAGTTCATCGCCATCCATGGCAGGCATGTTCAGATCGGTCACAACCAGATCAAATTCCTGTTGGGTAAAAAGGTTCATGCCTTCAAGGCCGTTTTCAGCCTCTTGAAAAATACGCATGCCCATATCTGTGAGCATGTGGCGAATGTGTTTGCGAGCCATGCTGCTGTCATCGACGATGAGAACCCGCAGGTGTTCCGGATCGAAATGCTCGAGGACCAGTTCGTCTTGCTGAATATGCAAAAGCGCATGCTCGAGGACTTTACGTAGTTCATCAAAAGTGAAGGGTTTTTTGAGGATAGCGGCGACTCCTGCCTGGCGCAGAGGGTCAAGTCGATCAAAACGGGTCTCAGAAGAAAGCAGGATGAAGGGAATATGGGCATCACCTTCAGTACGACGCAATTCGCGCAACAAACGATCCGAATCCATGTCTTCCAGGTAAAGAGCGCTAAGAATCACATCAGGTTGCAGTTGTGCGACCGCATCCAGTGCATCCTGTCCCTTCAGGACAAAATCTACGTGGGGAACACCCAGTTCTTCGCATAATTTCGAGATCAGGCGCTGCTGCATGGAAGATGGTTCAACAACGAGAAGGCTGAGGTCTTGAATCGTTAATAAAGCCATGATCGATTTATCTCGTCAGTTCATACTTGATTGTGGGTTCAATGCTTTCAATTGTACCGAACCGGCCCAATGCTGGGCAAAATGCCAGGCACTTCGACCCGAGCGGTGGGATCGTTCAAGTGCATAGCGAAGAGCGGCTTGCTGACATTCTTCCGTCCATGTGCCCCCCAGCTTTTCTAGCCAGTGTTGGGCGCACTCTAGATAGGCATTTTGATCCTGGGGATGAAAACTGAGCCAGAGACCAAAGCGATCAGAAAGCGAAATTTTTTCGTCAGTGGTTTCTTCGGGACGTATTTCGCCATCTTCATGCTGGGTGGCGAGGTTCTCTGTCATACGCCTGGGTAACAAATGACGTCGGTTACTTGTAGCGAGAATGAGCACATTTGGGGCCGATGCCTGAACAGTGCCATCGAGAACGACTTTAAGGGCACGGTAATCAAATTCATGCTCAGCAAAGGACAAGTCATCGCAAAAAAGAATGAAATGTTCTGGGCGAGGCCGAAGCAATTCAACAATCACCGGCAGGTCCATCAAATGCTCCCGTTCAATTTCAACAAGACGCAGTCCTTGCTGCGCATAGAGCGTCAGCAGCGAGCGAACCAGAGATGACTTTCCCGTTCCACGGGCCCCGGTGAGTAAAACGTGATTGAATGGAAGCTTGGCAACAAACTGCTCAATATTCTGGTGGAGCAAAAATTTTTGCCGGTCAATACCCAGAAGATCCTTGGGAGAGATATGGGCGACATGAGGAATGCCGACCATGAATCCAGGTTTTCCAGGGGGACATTGCCAGCGAAAGGCATGGCAACTCCAGTCTGTTGGCGTCGGGGTAGAACCAAGATGTTGTCTCAGAAGACCAATCAGGATATCCAGTCGTGACTCCAGATCCATGCTTCATACTTCCTCGGAATGTTGACGAAGATAATAGTCCTGAAATTGTTCACGTACGGTTTTTTTTGAAAGTTTACCGGTTGCAGTATGAGGTAATGATTCGACGAGCACAATACGGTCAGGAATCCACCAGCGAGCCACATGCTGGGCAAGGTGGTCACGTAGTGCGCCTTGATCGGGTTCATGGTCAGCGACAACCAGCATCAGTGGGCGCTCGCCCCAGCGTTGATGGGGGATACCAACGACACAGGCCTCATGGATGTCAGGAAATGATAAGGCGGCATTTTCCAGGTCAATGGAACTGATCCATTCACCTCCTGACTTAATGACATCTTTGTCCCTGTCGACAATCTGCATCATGCCATCGGCAGTCATCGTGGCAATATCGCCTGTGCAGAACCATCCTTCATGGAATGAAGACCGGTCGTCACTACGAAAATAGGATGATGCAACCCAGGGGCCACGAACATAAAGTTTGCCAAAGGTTTTGCCGTCATGAGGAAGACGCTGGTGGTTGTCATCCATGATGGCGAGTTCAATGCCAAAAACGGCACGACCTTGTTTCAGTTGCTGGAGATAACGTGCTTCAGGTGCAAGCGCCATCAGTTCAGGTGTGGGCAAGTTGACGGTCCCGAGTGGGGAAAGTTCCGTCATGCCCCAGGCATGAACAAGGAAAATGCCATGCGATTCAGCAAATTCCCGAATCATCGCCAGAGGTGCTGCCGAACCGCCGACAACCACCTGGCGTACATGAGCGAGACGAATTTTGTGTTGGCGCAGATGGTCGAGAAGCCCCAGCCAGACCGTTGGAACGCCAAGAAGAAGATCCGTCCGTTCCTGTTCAATAAGCTTGCTCAAAGATGCTCCATCCAGGAATGGTCCAGGCAAGACCAGATGCGCCCCGGTGAGAGCAGCAGCATAGGGTGTTCCCCAGGCACAAACATGAAACATGGGAACAACAGGGAGAATACGGCTGGCTGGGCCAATCCCCAAGGCGTCATTACGGCAGGCGGCCATGGCGTGCATGACGGTCGAGTAGTGGCTATAAAGAACTCCTTTAGGATGACCCGTCGTACCCGAGGTATAACATAGGGCAGCAGCCTGATCATCGGGAAAATCCGGCCATGAAAAATCTCCATGTTCCGAAGCAATGAGATCCTCGTAGCACATAAACTCCGGATCAGGAGGCATATGATCCCGGTCGCTAAGAATAATGATGAAGCGGACGCTGGGGAGCATGGGTCTTAATGTGCGAACCAGATCCACAAAACTGAGGTCGACTAACAAAGCCCTATCTTCAGCATGATTGATGATGTACTCAATTTGCTCAGGAAATAAGCGTGGATTAATGGTGTGCGTGATCGCTCCAAGCCCGGAGATGGCAAAATAGGCTTCCAGGTGACGGTGCGTATTCCAGGCAAGTGTGCCCACACAATCGCCATGCCTTACACCGAGACGGGCAAGTGATTGAGCGAGTTGCTTTGAACGATGGGCGAGTTCTCGATAAGTGAGACGAACCTGAGCCCCTTCGACAAGACAACTAACGATTGTGTGTGATGCATAATGAAGTTCGGCATGCTGAATCAGGTCGCTGATCAGCACATGGCGTTTCATCATAAGGCCTTGCATCATGAAAATCCTGTGAGGTGCATATGACTCTAAGGATAGATGAGACTTCAGATAGATGAAAAAATTGAGACAAGGTATCAATCAAATGATCAACGCTGATAGTCTGATTCCTGAGAAAATACGCTTGTAACTTGGTCGATTGTGCGATAGAATGCTGCTCCCCCGAAATATTCGGGCTTTTACAGCCAGAGCATCGATTCTGGCACAAGGATTAATCAACACAGGGCGTTAAGTCCATGTGTAATTTTTTATTGTCTATATGCTTGGAGTTGGTGCATGGCTAACCAGAGAATTCGAATTCGCCTAAAGGCGTTTGACCACCGCTTGATTGACCAGTCAGCCATGGAGATTGTGGATACTGCCAAGCGGACCGGCGCACAGGTTTGCGGGCCGATTCCCATGCCGACCCGGATCGAGCGTTTTAACGTGCTGACCTCGCCGCACGTCAACAAGGATGCTCGTGACCAGTATGAAATTCGTACCCATAGCCGATTAGTAGATATCGTTCAGCCCACAGATAAAACTGTTGATGCGCTGATGAAGCTCGAATTGGCTGCTGGGGTGGATGTGCAGATCAGTCTTGGCTAAAGGGCCAGGCTCGTTTGGTTTTAACGAGGTTTAAGCGTATGGCAATTGGATTAGTAGGTCGAAAAATTGGGATGACACGCGTCTTTACTGAGGCTGGTGCATCGATTCCGGTTACCGTCATTGAAGTTGAATCGAATCGTGTGACACAGATTCGCAGCCTGGAAGTTGATGGTTATGAAGCTGTTCAGATCACGACCGGCGAACGGCGTGCATCACGGGTGTCCAAGGCTATGGCGGGGCATTTTGCCAAGGCTGGAACATTGCCGGGCCGAGGTGTTTGGGAGTTCCGTGCTGAAAGTGATGAGCTGCAAGGTTTGGAGCTTGGTTCAGAGTTGAAGGTGGATCGATTTGCCGTAGGGCAGGTTGTTGATGTGACGGGCATGACAAAAGGTAAGGGATTCCAGGGCGGTGTCAAGCGCTGGAATTTCCGTACCCAAGATGCCACACATGGCAACTCGGTGTCGCATCGTGTCCACGGTTCAACCGGACAGAACCAAAGCCCGGGCAAGGTTTTCAAAGGCAAGAAAATGGCTGGACATCTTGGTGATGTGCGGGTAACGGTCCAAGGTCTTGAAGTTGTTGCCGTCGATGTTGAACAGAATGTGTTGCTGGTGAAGGGGGCTGTTCCTGGAGCCGCTGGACGTGACGTGATTGTACGTCCAACTGCCAAGGCCTAAGGGGGACCGAGCGTGAATCTTAAGACAATTTCTGGCGCAGCCGTTGAATTATCCGAAGTCGCCTTTGGAAGAGAATTCAATGAGGCGCTTGTGCATCAAGTGGTAACGGCCTACCTGGCTGCGGGTCGACAAGGATCGGTAAAGCAGAAAACCCGTTCCGAAGTTAGTGGCGGTGGTAAGAAGCCCTTTCGTCAAAAGGGAACTGGGCGAGCACGTGCCGGCTCCATTCGTAGTCCGATATGGCGTGGTGGTGGAAAGATTTTTGCTGCAACACCACAGAACTACGAGCAGAAAGTAAACCGAAAAATGTACCGTGGTGCTATGCAGTGCATTCTGGCCGAGCTGGTTCGCCAGGAACGTTTGGTCCTCGTTGAGGATTTCAACGTCTCCGCTCCAAAGACCAAGGAACTTATTGCCAAACTGAAGGGGCTGGGTCTCGACAACGCACTGATTGTTACCGATGCCGTTGATGAGAATCTTTATCTGGCAGCCCGCAATATTCCACATATTGACGTTGTTGATACCAGTGGTGTTAACCCCGTCAGCCTGATTGGTTATGAAAAGGTATTGATGTCAGTGCCTGCCGCAAAAAAACTTGAGGTGGAATTAGGATGAACCAGGAACGCATTTACCATGTTTTGGTGGCGCCCGTTGCTTCCGAAAAAGCAATTCGGGTCGCTGACCAGAATCGCCAGTATGTTTTCAAGGTGCGGCCGGATTCGAACAAGACTGAAATTCGTCAAGCGATTGAGCAGCTCTTCAATGTTCAGGTTCAGTCGGTAAATACCCTGAATGTGGCGGGCAAAACACGTCGTTTTGGTCGTGGTCTGGGACGTCGCTCAGACTGGAAAAAGGCCTACGTGACGTTGAAAGAAGGTCAGGAAATCAATTACGCCGGTTCGATTGAGTAAGGGCGAGGAGTAGATCATGGCTATTGTAAAGTGTAAACCAACTTCGCCGGGTCGACGCTTCGTCGAGAAGGTTGTGCATGAGCATCTGCACAAAGGACGTCCACACGCTCCTTTGGTGGAAAGCAAGAATAAAAATGGTGGTCGTAACAATAATGGACATATTACGACCCGTCATATAGGTGGCGGACACAAGCAGTTGTATCGTGTTGTCGATTTTCGTCGCAACAAGGATGGGGTCCCTGCCAAAGTGGAACGGATCGAGTACGATCCGAACCGCACAGCCCATATTGCCCTTCTGGTCTATGCGGACGGTGAACGCCGTTACATCATCGCACCAAAGGGCTTGACTGCTGGCGACCAGGTGCAGTCTGGCTCGGATGCACCGATCAAGGTCGGCAATTCATTGCCATTACGCAATATTCCCGTGGGTGTGACCTTGCACAATCTTGAGCTCAAGCCAGGCAAAGGTGCACAGTTGGCGCGCTCAGCTGGCGCCAGTGTTCAGCTGCTGGGGCGTGATGGCCAGTATGTTATTGTCCGGCTTCGCTCCGGTGAAATGCGACGCATTCATGCCGATTGTCGGGCTACCTTGGGTGAAGTCTCCAACAGTGATCATAGTTTGCGTTCCTATGGTAAAGCAGGTGCCAAGCGCTGGCTCGGCATTCGCCCGACCGTGCGTGGCATGGCGATGAACCCAGTGGATCACCCACACGGTGGTGGTGAAGGGCGTAACAAGGGTTGTCATCCTGTAACTCCGTGGGGTCAGCCCACTAAGGGTTACAAGACTCGTAACAATAAGCGTACCGACAAAATGATCGTTCGCGATCGTCGTGTCAAGTAAGGCTGGGGGATAGAAAGTGCCGCGTTCTCTAAAGAAAGGTCCGTTTGTGGATGGCCACCTGTGGGCCAAGGTAGAAGCTGCTCTGGCGAGCAATTCGAGAAAGCCGATCAAGACATGGTCGAGACGTTCCATGATTTTGCCCGAAATGGTTGGGCTGACCATGGCAATACATAATGGGCGTCAGCATGTTCCCATTTTGATCAGTGAACATATGGTAGGTCACAAACTCGGCGAGTTTGCACCAACCCGTACGTTCCGCGGTCATGCTGTTGATAAAAAGGCCAAGAGGTAGGAGTGATGCAAATGAATGAAGTCGGTGTCGCCAAGCTTCGTGGTGCTCCCATCTCGGCCCAGAAAACACGTCTGGTGGCCGATTTGGTTCGCGGTAAAAATGTTAACAAGGCGATGGAAATCCTTCGCTTTACAGACAAGAAGGCTGCCCATTTTGTATCCAAGGCATTGCATTCAGCGATTGCCAATGCGGAACATAATGCCGGTGCTGATGTGGATGAGCTGAAAGTATCAACGATTTATGTTGACGAGGGTATAACGCTCAAGCGTATTCGTCCTCGTGCCAAGGGGCGAGCTGATCGAATCAGCAAGCGTACATGTCATATCACCGTTGTTGTGTCCTGAACCGGGAGTTAAAGTTATGGGTCAGAAAGTTAATCCCGTCGGAATCCGTTTAGGTATTGTGCGGGCACATAATTCAACCTGGTATGCCAGTCCCAAAGTGTATCCGCGTTATCTGTTGGCTGATCTCAAGGCGCGCGAATTTTTGTATGGCAAATTGAAGCAGGCCTCTCTGGGCAAGATTACCATTCTGCGGCCTTCAGATCGCGCTGATGTCTGGATTTCTACAGCTCGACCTGGCGTTGTCATTGGTAAAAAGGGCGAAGATGTGGGCAAACTGCAGGCCTCGCTGACGCGCATCATGGGTTGTCCAGTTGCTGTGCATATTGATGAAATCAAAAAGCCTGATCTTGATGCTCGTTTGGTCGCCGAAAGCATCGCTTCGCAGCTTGAACGCCGTATCATGTTCCGTCGTGCCATGAAGCGTGCCGTACAAAATACGCTTCGTGCCGGTGCCAAGGGTGTCAAGATTGAGGTGTCCGGACGTTTGGGTGGTGCCGAAATTGCCCGTACTGAATGGTATCGCGAAGGCCGTGTGCCTTTGCATACGTTGCGAGCTGACATTGATTATTCAACAGCACGTGCAGAAACTACATACGGAACCATCGGTGTGAAAGTTTGGATTTTCAAAGGTGAAATCCTCGGTGGAATGGAGCAGGTTGCTGCCCAGGCTCAGGCTGCTCAGCAGCCAGCCCAGGAAGAAACCCAGCGTCCGGCCAAGAAGCGTTCCAGGCAGGATAGAGGTTAAGCATTATGTTACAACCAAAACGTACTAAATTCCGAAAGGTCCACAAGGGGCGTAACCGTGGCCTGGCGCATCGCGGTAACGAAGTTGACTTCGGTTCTGTAGGACTGAAATCCATTGAACGTGGTCGCATTACTGCTCGGCAGATTGAGTCGGCGCGTCGTGCGATTGTTCGCCGTGTTCGTCGTGGTGGTAAGATCTTCATTCGGGTTTTTCCGGATAAACCAATTACTGAAAAGCCGCTCGAAGTTCGTATGGGTAATGGCAAGGGGAACGTTGAGTACTGGGTTGCCGAAATACAGCCAGGAAAAATGTTGTATGAGATTGAAGGTGTTCCTGAGGCTCTGGCGCGTGAGGCATTCCTGCTGGCTGCTGCCAAACTCCCTCTCAAAACAACCATCGTAACGCGGACGGTGATGTAAATGAATGCGAATGAGTTGCGGGAAAAATCGGCAGAAGAACTGAATGCGACTTTGTTTAGTCTTCTGCGTGAGCAGTTTGATCTTCGCATTGCGAAGGCACAGGATAGTTTGACAAAAAACCATCGTATCAAAGAAGTTCGGCGGTCGATCGCGCGTATCAAGACCGTTCTGAGTGAGAAGAAGGCTTAACACGATGAATGAACAAGTGACGGAATCGGTCAAGATTCAGCGTTTGCTGACAGGTAAAGTGGTCAGCGACAAAATGAATAAATCCATAGTTGTGCTGATTGAGCGTAAGGTCAAGCATCCCAAGTATGGCAAATACATGACACGCAGCACGCGCATCCACGCCCACGATGAAGAGAATACCTGTCGTGAAGGTGATGTCGTGACCATTAAGGAATGCCGGCCTTTGTCAAAAACAAAGGCATGGACCCTGGTCTCGGTGGTTGAGCGGGCCGCAGAAGCCTGAGTACTTGTCAGGCCAGTCGGCATAGTGTAGGATACGCGCCCTTTAGGGCCGTGTAGCTGACCACTACCGGACGCTAGGAGAATAGAGATGATTCAGACAGAAACAATGCTTGACGTTGCGGACAACAGTGGTGCCCGCAAGGTTCTTTGCATCAAGGTACTCGGAGGCTCGCACCGTCGTTATGCTACGGTGGGAGACATCATCAAGGTGACTGTCAAGGAAGCAATTCCACGTGGCAAGGTCAAAAAGGGTGATGTCATGAATGCGGTTGTGGTGCGTACTCGTCATGGCGTTCGTCGACCAGATGGTTCAATCATACGTTTTGATGATAATGCAGCAGTTCTGCTGAATAACCAGAAGGCTCCGATTGGAACACGTATTTTTGGGCCGGTCACTCGTGAGCTTCGTTCTGAACAGTTCATGAAGATCATCTCACTGGCTCCTGAAGTGCTCTGAGGTCGTAGGAAATGTCAGCAAAAATCAAGTTAAATGATGAAGTCGTTGTTCTGACCGGCAAAGACCGGGGACGACGGGGGAAAGTAATCCGGGTACTTGGTGAACGCCTTTTGATTGAGGGTATTAATCAGGTATACAAGCATGTGCGTGCCAATCCATCACGTGGAATCGAGGGCGGTATTCTTGAGCGTGAAGCTCCGATTCATGCTTCGAATGTTGCGTTATTCAATCCGGTGACCCAAAAGGCTGACCGTGTTGGTTTCAAGATTTTGGATGATGGACGCAAGGTTCGCGTGTTCAAGTCAACAGGTGAAGTTGTTGACGTACGTACTTAGTATTTAGAAATAAGGTAAAGACAACCATGGCCAGACTTAGAGAAGTCTATAAAAATGAGCTAGCTTCACGTTTGCGTGAAGAACTCAATCTGCGTAATGTGATGGAAGTTCCGCGCATTACCAAGATTACACTGAATATGGGAGTGGGCAGTGCCGCCCAGGATCGTAAAATGATCGATGGCGCTGTGGCCGATATGCAGCTAATTTCTGGCCAAAAGCCCGTTGTTACTGTAGCACGCCAGTCCATTGCTGGTTTCAAAATTCGTGAAGGTATGGCAATCGGCTGCAAAGTGACGCTGCGTGGCGATCGCATGTATGAATTCCTTGATCGTTTGATCAATATGGCTATTCCACGTATTCGTGATTTTCGTGGTTTTAGTCCTAAAGCCTTTGATGGACGAGGCAATTATAGTCTTGGCTTGAAGGAACAGATTGTGTTCCCTGAAGTAGACTATGACAAAATTGATCGCTTGCGTGGAATGGATGTAACCATTACCACAACAGCGCGTACTGATGATGAAGGACGCGCGCTTCTGCGTGCTTTCAACTTCCCGTTTAAGTGAGATAAAGATCATGGCCAAGAAGAGCATGAAAAACCGTGAGTTGAAGCGGCAGAAAATGGTTGCAAAGTACGCTGTGAAGCGGGAAGAGCTGAAGGAAGTTATCAGAAGCTCAAAATCAACTGAAGAAGAAAAGTGGGCAGCCATGCTTAAATTGCAAACGCTGCCGCGTAATGCCAATCCAGTTCGCTTGAGAAACCGTTGTGGTATTACCGGGCGTCCTCATGGTTATTTCCGGAAGTTTGGACTGGGTCGTAACAAACTGCGTGAAGCAGTGATGAACGGCGATGTTCCGGGCGTTGTCAAGGCAAGTTGGTGAGATCATCATGAGTATGCAAGATACCGTCGCAGATATGCTGACACGAATTCGCAATGCCCAGCAGACCCGTAAAGAAAGTGTGGTCATGCCGTCATCAAAGTTGAAAATCAAGATTGCCGAACTGTTGAAACAGGAAGGCTATATTGAAGAGCTTCACGTTGAAGGTGATGTTAAGCCCCAGCTGACATTGTCCCTGAAGTACTATGAGGGCAAGCCTGTCATCGAAGAAATAAAGCGCGTAAGCCGCCCAGGTCTGCGCGTGTACTGCAAAAAAGACCAGCTCCCGCGCGTCAAGCAGGGCCTTGGAATCGCAATTGTTTCGACGAGCAAAGGCATCATGACAGATCGTGCCGCCCGAAAGGCAAATACGGGTGGTGAAGTTCTTTGCGTTGTGTCTTGATGGGGAGTACAAAATGTCACGCGTAGCGAAAAATCCAATTACTCTCCCCAAAGGGGTTGAGTTGACGATTGATGGTCAAGCCATCAATGTCAAGGGCAGCAAGGGTTCACTGACCACCTCGGTCAACGAAATGGTTTCTGTACAGAAAGATCAGGACCAGATCAGTGTTCGTCCTTTAGTCGAAAATACTGAAGGCTGGATGCAGGCAGGTACGGCACGTGCCAATATCAATAACATGATTGTTGGCGTTAGTCAGGGTTTTGAGCGTAAACTTCAGCTGGTGGGTGTTGGTTACAAAGCCCAGGCGAAAGGAAAAGTGCTCAATCTTGCCTTAGGTTTTTCTCATCCCATTGATCATGAACTTCCGGAAGGAGTCACTGCCGAAACGCCAACTCCAACCGAAATTATTTTAAAATCGACCAACAAGCAATTGCTGGGTCAGGTGGCAGCCAATGTTCGTGGTTATCGTCCACCAGAGCCTTACAAAGGCAAAGGGGTCAAGTACGCAGATGAGACAATTCTGCGCAAAGAAGCCAAGAAGAAGTAAGGCAGGAGTAAATTTATCATGCACGAGAAAAAAGAAGCGCGTATTCGCCGTGCCCGTTCTGCCCGGCTTCGCATTCGGCAGCTTGGGGCTGTTCGTTTGTGTATCAATCGCACACCGAGACATATTTATGCCCAGGTTATTTCTGCTGATGGTGCCCAGGTCTTGGCAAGTGCATCAACAGTCGAGAAGGATCTACGCAGTGGCGCCACTGGTAACGTTGATGCTGCCGTGCGTGTAGGTACGCTAATCGCTCAGAGAGCTCAGGCAGCGGGTGTCAAGGCAGTGGCTTTTGATCGGTCAGGATTCAAGTATCACGGACGTATCAAGGCGCTTGCCGATGCTGCACGTGAAGCTGGTCTGGAATTTTAAGAGGGTATCATGGCTAAGGTTGAGCAGCAGCAAAACGAAGGTTATATCGAGAAACTGGTTCAGGTAAATCGTGTTGCCAAAGTCGTGAAAGGTGGTCGAATTTTTTCGTTCACAGCTCTGACTGTTGTTGGTGATGGCAATGGACGCGTTGGCTTTGGTCGTGGCAAGGCACGTGAAGTGCCGGCAGCGATACAGAAAGCTCTTGAAGCAGCTCGTCGTAATATGATCACGGTTGATCTCAAGGGTTCAACATTGCAACATTCTCTGAGTGGTTCACATGGAGCTTCACGCGTTTATATGCAACCGGCGTCCGAGGGTACTGGTGTTATTGCTGGTGGTGCCATGCGTGCTGTCCTTGAAGTAGCAGGTGTCAAGAATGTATTGGCAAAGTGCTATGGCTCAACCAATGCCTGTAACGTTGTACATGCAACGTTCAAAGGGCTTAGTTCGATGACTTCTGTTGAGAAAGTTGCCGAGAAGCGCGGTTTGACGGTTGAAGAAATTCTGGGGTAAATCATGACGGAACTAAAAAAAATCAGGATTACTCAAATCCGTAGTAAGGCTCACCGCCTGCAAAAACACAAGGCAACCCTTGCTGGACTTGGATTGCGTCGTATTGGTCATACGGTTGAAGTGATTGATACCCCTGAAAATCGTGGCATGATCAACAGTATTCATTTTCTGATCAAAGTAGAGGCATAGTCATGCATCTTAATGATTTGAGTCCCGCAGAGGGCTCCAAAAAACCAGCACGTCGTGTCGGACGTGGCATTGGTTCGGGATTGGGTAAAACAGGTGGTAAGGGTGTTAAGGGACAGACTTCACGTGGTAAGGGTAAAGTGCGCGCTGGCTTTGAAGGCGGCCAAATGCCGATCTACCGTCGCTTGCCCAAATTTGGATTTACCAGCGCCCAAGCACTGCTGACCGCAGAAGTTCGTCTTTCTGAACTGGCTAAAATAGAAGGTTCGGTTGTAACTCTGGAAACGCTCAAGGCAGCCAATGTAGTCAAAAAGAACATGAAAGCTGCCAAGATTATGCTGTCCGGCTCCATTGATCGTGCCTTTGAGATCAAAGGCGTTCCTGTAAGTGCAGGTGCTCGTAAAGCGATTGAAGCGGCTGGTGGCTCAGTCTCTGAGGAGATCTGATCGCATGGATCGCTCTGAAACAGCACGCAAGATGTTGCAGAATCCTGGCATGCGTGCCGGGTTGTCTGAATTGTGGAGCCGGGCTATTTTTCTGCTTGTAGCTCTGCTCGTCTTTCGTCTGGGTACGCATATTCCAGTTCCTGGCATTAATCCGGAACGTTTGGCGCGTATGTTTGAGCAGAACAAGGATACTATTTTATCCATGTTCAACATGTTTTCAGGTGGGGCGCTTCAGCGCATGAGTATTCTTGCGTTGGGAATCATGCCGTACATTTCTTCGTCTATCATTGTCCAACTTCTGACAAGTGTGCTTCCTGAATTGGAAGCCCTCAAAAAAGATGGGGAAGCAGGAAGAAGGAAGATCAATCAATACACCCGTTATGGTACCGTTGGACTGGCATTTGTTCAGGCCGTGGGTATGTGTGCAGGTCTGGTATCACAAGGTATTACCCTGACCGTTGGTTTGCCCTTTTTTGTTCCCGCTGTTTTTAGTCTGGTTGCAGGCACCATGTTCCTGATGTGGCTGGGAGAGCAGATTACCGAACGCGGTGTGGGAAATGGCATCAGTATGCTTATTTTTGCTGGGATTGTCGCTGGTCTGCCTGCTGCGATTGGTCGATCGCTTGAGGCAGCCCGTCAGGGGGACATGAGTCCACTGGCACTTATTTTACTGACCGTACTGGCTGCTGGTGTGGTATTCGCAGTGGTGTATATGGAACGAGCCCAGCGTAAAATTACTGTTAATCATGCGAAACGACAGTCAGGACGTAAAGTCTATGCGGCTCAGCAGTCCCACTTGCCATTGAAAATCAATATGTCCGGTGTTATACCGGCTATTTTTGCAAGTTCTTTGTTGTTATTTCCCGCTAGCTTGGCGACATGGTTTGGACATTCAACACAGCCTAATGCATTACAGAGAGTTTTAACGGATATATCATTGGCTTTGTCTCCTGGTCAGCCTTTATATCTGATTCTGTTTGCGCTGTTGATTCTGTTTTTCTGTTTCTTCTATACGGCGTTGATGTTTAACCCTAAGGAAGTTGCTGACAATCTGAAGAAAAGTGGTGCCTTTATCCCGGGAATTAGACCTGGAGAACAGTCAGCTCGATATATTGACAAGGTTATTGCCCGTCTTACTTTGGTTGGGGCTGTGTATATGATCGCTGTCTGTATTTTGCCAATGATCCTGCAGATCAGTTTCCACGCACCCTTCAGTTTTGGCGGAACATCATTATTAATTGTTGTTGTTGTTGTTATGGATTTTATGGCACAGGTCCAGTCGCATTTGATGTCACATCAATATGACAGCCTGCTCAAAAAGGCCAATCTCAAGAATTATGGTTCTTAGTTTCAAGGGGGTTATGATGAAAGTCCAGGCATCTGTAAAGAAGATTTGCGCTTCGTGCAAGATTGTACGTCGCAATGGTGTTGTGCGTGTTATCTGTAGTTCGGAACCCAGGCACAAGCAACGCCAAGGGTAATAGGTCTTGATTTTTTGAAGCTCTGGCGCTAAAATCCTGCCCCTTTCACGGTGGATGCCAGTTTTCAGTGGAGTAAGGTGAATGGCTCGTATAGCCGGTGTTAACATCCCAGATAATAAACATGTCGTTGTATCGTTGACCTACATTTATGGCATAGGACGCACAACGGCGCAAAGTATTTTGACTAATGTGGGCATTGCTCCTGCGGTTAAAGTCAAGGATCTGACGGACGCCCAGTTGGACAGCATACGCTCGGAAGTCGGCAAACATACGACTGAAGGTGATCTGCGCCGCGAAGTGATGATGAACATCAAGCGTCTGATGGATCTGGGTTGTTACCGGGGCCTGAGACACCGGCGTGGGTTGCCTGTACGTGGGCAAAGAACCAAGACCAATGCCCGGACCCGTAAAGGTCCTCGCAAGGCCATTAAGAAATAAGAGTCGAGAACCATGGCAAAAGATACGCGTGTACGCAAAAAAATCACCCGCACAGTCTCTGATGGGATTGCGCATATTCATGCATCGTTTAACAACACCATTGTAACGATTACTGATCGGCAAGGTAATGCGCTCAGTTGGGCTACTGCTGGCGGGTCGGGATTCCGTGGTTCCCGTAAATCAACTCCATTTGCAGCGCAGGTTGCCGCAGAGACTGCAGGAAAGGCAGCGCAGGAGTATGGTCTTAAGAACCTGGATGTTATGGTTAAAGGTCCGGGACCTGGACGTGAATCAGCTGTGCGTGCTTTGAATGCCGTCGGATACAAGATTAGCAGCATAACGGATGTCACACCGATTCCGCATAATGGCTGTCGTCCTCCCAAAAAGCGTCGCGTCTAATCTGAGGTTAAATAATTATGGCTCGTTATCTTGGCCCAAAGTGCAAATTGGCACGCCGTGAAGGAACAGATTTGTTCCTTAAAAGTGGTGTAAAGCCACTGGACCAAAAGTGCAATCATGAAGTTCCTCCTGGCCAGCATGGTCCCAGTAAACGTGGTCGTGCTTCTGATTATGCCCAGCAGCTTCGTGAAAAGCAGAAAGTGCGTCGTATTTATGGTGTGCTTGAACGTCAGTTTGTGAATTACTACAAAGAAGCAGCTCGTTTGAAGGGTGCGACGGGTGAGCGCCTGTTGCAGCTTCTTGAAGGTCGATTGGATAATGTTGTTTATCGTATGGGTTTTGGTGCAACGCGTGCAGAAGCCAGGCAGCTGGTTTCGCATCGCAGTATATTGCTGAATGGAAAGCGTGTGAGTATTCCCAGCCAGCAAGTTCGGCCTGGTGATGAAATTTCCATACATGAAGCAGCACGCGACCAGTTGCGTATTAAAAATGCTCTAGAGCTCTCTGCTCAGAGAGGTGTTCCTTCATGGGTCGAAGTTGATGCACAAGCGATGAAAGGAACATTCAAGGCTGCACCGGAGCGTGTCGATCTGTATCAGGAAATTAATGAAAACCTGATTGTCGAACTCTACTCCAAATAATTTTGAAGAGGTGGCTATGTCTAGTGTTGCTGAGTTTTTAACTCCACGTTCAATTAATGTTCAGGCAATATCTTCCAGACAAGCCAAGGTTGTGCTTGAACCGCTGGAACGTGGATTTGGTCATACCCTCGGCAATGCATTGCGCCGTATCCTTTTGTCCAGTATGCCAGGTGCAGCGGTGACTGAGGCTGAGATACAGGGTGTCGATCACGAATACAGTACGATTGAAGGTGTTCAGGAAGATGTCATTGAGATCCTGCTGAACCTTAAGGGCCTTGCATTGGTGATGCATGACCATTCTGAAGGTTATATTGAGGTTTCAAAATCAGGTCCAGGCGTTGTTACTGCGGCGGATTTTATGTGCCCACACTTTATTGAAATCATGAACAGGGACCATGTTATTGCTCATTTGGGACAACATGCGACCCTGAACATGCGACTTAAGGTTGGTCGGGGCCGTGGATATGAGCCTGCTGATTCACGATTTGGTGAGAGTGAAACGCGCCCAATTGGTCGGCTGCAGCTTGATGCTTCCTATAGCCCTGTACGTCGAGTTGCTTATGTTGTCGAAAGTGCGCGTGTTGAACAGCGTACGGACCTAGACAAGCTTGTGATTGATCTTGAGACCAATGGTACGATTGATCCGGAAGAAGCCATCCGACGTGCGGCAACGATTCTCCAGCAACAGATAGCTGTTTTTGTTGACCTGCAGAAAGATAAGGCACCAGAGCCTGTTATGGAGCGTGAGGAAGTTGATCCGATTCTTTTACGTCCGGTTGATGATCTTGAGTTGACGGTTCGCTCAGCTAATTGTCTGAAGGCTGAGAATATTTATTATATTGGTGATCTTGTGCAGCGGACTGAAGTCGAGTTTTTAAAGACCCCAAATCTTGGCAAGAAATCCCTGACTGAAATTAAGGATGTACTTGCATCGAAAGGCTTGTCCTTGGGTATGCGTCTTGAGAATTGGCCACCAGCCAGCTTGCGCAATGATGACCGTGTCAATTTCCGCGGTCGATAATTAAGTAAAGGTGTATTGATCATGCGTCATCGTAATAGCGGAGTAAAGTTGGGTCGAAACAGCAGTCATCGTGTTGCTATGTTTCGTAATATGGCAGTTTCTCTTTTCGAGCATGAGTTGATTTTAACAACTCTGCCTAAAGCTAAAGAACTGCGTCGTGTTGCTGAGCCCTTGATTACCTTAGCGAAACAGGATTCTGTTGCCAACCGAAGGCTGGCTTTTGCCCGTACCCGCAGTGATTTGGCGGTCGGAAAGCTCTTTACTGTTTTGGGTCCTCGCTATCGTGAACGTTCGGGTGGTTATTTGCGTATTGTTAAAACGGAACCTCGTGCGGGTGACAATGCGCCGATGGCTTATGTTGAACTGGTTGATCGGTCGATTTAGTTATATTTTTTCCTGTGTTCTGATTAAAGAGTGGCTCTGCTGCTCTTTTTTTTTGTTTTCTTGAATTCGCTGTTGGAGCGTTCTAGAGTTAGTTAACACGTATTGTGGATTTTTGCACCTTTTTCACGAGTGAGGTTTACATGAGTGGCTTATTGGAGACGGTCGATAAGCGAACGCAGATGGTTGGTCAGAACCGTCTGGAGTTGCTTTTGTTTCGTCTGAATGGTGATCAACAGTACGGCATTAATGTTTTTAAAGTCAGAGAGGTTCTGCGCTGCCCAAAACTGACATCTTTGCCCAAACGCCATGATGTGGTGAGGGGTGTAGCCCATATCCGCGGTGGAACCATACCGGTTATGGATATGTCTCTGGCTGTTGGTGGACCAGCTATGGAAAACATTGATGACTGTTTTGTCATCATCACCGAATACAACATGAATATTCAAGGTTTCATGGTGCATTCGGTTGAGAATATTATTAATACCAATTGGGAAGATATTCATCCGCCACCTAAGGGTACCGGTAAGCAGAGTTATCTTACTGCGGTGACGCAGGTTGGGGATCGTTTGGTTGAAATTATTGATGTTGAGAAGATTCTTGCCGAAGTATCGCCGATGCGGCATGAAGTTTCCGCTGGTATCGTTACTGAAGAGGTAGTTACTGTAGCGCAGCAACAACAATTTAATGTGCTGGTTGTTGATGATTCTTCGGTTGCCCGCAAGCAGGTTATTCGTTGTTTGCAGAGTGTCGGGGTACAGATTCATGAGTTGAGTGATGGATTGCAGGCGATTAAGCATCTGCGCAAGCTGGCGGATGATGGCAAGGATGTAACCAAAGAATATATTCTGATTATTTCGGATATCGAAATGCCGGAAATGGACGGTTACACGTTGACTTCTGAAATTCGTAAAGATCCACGTTTGAGTCAGTTGTATGTACTTTTACATACCTCTTTATCCGGTGTTTTTAATGAGGCACTGGTTAAGAAAGTTGGTGCTAATGATTTTCTTGCAAAATTCCGTCCTGATGACCTTGCCGCCAAGGTGTCGGAACGCGTTCGTGTGAATATGCCTAAAGCATGATGGTTTGGGCGTCAGATCCTTGACGCCTTTTTCTTGTTGTCTTTCCAAATTAATTCCTTTTTCTTTTTTTTTTTATCAGTCCCTTCATTCAGGTTTGTTTGGTATGTATTTTGCTTTGTTTTAACCAAACAGTTTGGAGTGACGGCTATGCCTCTCAGTTTCTCTTCGGTTTTAGGATTTGACAGCAGAGCTCTTGGTGTTGAGTCGCAACGTATGCAAATCCTGGCCTCAAACCTGGCAAATAGTGACACGCCGAATTACAAGGCTAAAGACATCAACTTTGCTGCTGCCATGCAGGCCGCTGCATCAGATATGCAGCAGTCGGGACTTAGCCGAACCCAACCGGATCATTTTGCAGGGTTGCCGCCAGCTCCTCCAGCGAATGTTATTGAATACCGAATTCCAACTCAGCCATCAATTGATGGCAATACGGTTGATCAGCAAGTTGAGGAGGCTGCCTTTTCCCGGAATGCCATGAATTATCAGGCTACTCTGACTTTTCTGGGTAATTCGATTAAAAATCTGATGACGGCTGTCAAAGGCAGCTAAGGAGCTCATCATGTCGATGTCGGATATTTTCAGTATTGCAGGTAGCGGCATGAGCGCTCAAACCGTTCGCCTCAATACGGTCTCGAGCAACATCGCCAATGCCGATTCGGTGACCTCGTCAGTGGGTAAAACCTACCGCGCCCGTGAACCGGTATTTCGTGCTATTCAGCAATCCCTTCTTGATGTCAATAGTGGACAAGCGGATATGTCACTTGGTCCTGAGGCTGCAGGGGTACAGGTAGCTGGTATTGTTGAAAGCAAGGCACCTTTACAGATGCGCTATGAGCCACATAGCCCTTATGCTGACAAAAATGGCTATGTTGCCTATCCCAATGTCAATGTTGTTGAAGAGATGGCTAACATGATTTCAGCGTCGCGTTCCTTTCAGACCAATGTCGATGTATTAAATACCGCGAAACAATTAATGCAAAAAACTTTGACCCTCGGTCAGTGAGGTGTGTGATGACGTCCATTTCAGCTTCAAATTCCAATAATTCGATTCTTAGTCAGTACGCTATAGGCAACCAGACCGCTGTTTCGGGAGCCAATGCGTCGTCTTCAGCATCCAACGCAGCTCAGGCAGTGGCTTCTGCCACCCAATCCCTTGGAGAAAATGATTTTCTTACCATGATGATGGCTCAGCTGAAAAATCAGGATCCACTTAATCCCATGGATAATACACAGTTTGTGGCTCAGTTGGCACAGTTTTCCCAAGTCCAGGGTATTCAGAATATGAATACCACCATGACTTCCCTGAGTCAGAGTATGACCTCCAATCAGGCCTTGCAGGCATCAAGCTTGATTGGCAAGCAGGTGTATGTTCCCTCTGCGTCAACATCCTATTCGGGACAGGGTGGCTTGACAGGGCAATATGTGCTGCCGCAAGCCAGTAGTGGTGTTGATGTAACGATTTCAGATAGCAGTGGCAGCGTCATCAAAAATATACCGTTGGGCTCTCAGGCAGCTGGAACCAATAATTTCAGTTGGGATGGTACGAACAACCAGGGAGTTGCTGTACCTGCCGGGACATACAGTGTTGCGGTTTCAGCGCCGGTGGGTGGAAAAACGACTCAGTTGAGCACCAATTTACCCGCAAGTGTCAATAGCGTCAGTTTTAGTGGTAGTGGGGGCGCCGTACAACTGAATCTTCAAGGTATGGGTTCCGTGCCACTGACTTCAGTGACCCAGATTGCCCAATAGTCTAATGTGTTGAGGGGTAGATACCATGTCTTTTAATACCGCATTGAGTGGGTTGAGTGCTTCGAGTTCCAATCTGGATGTCATCAGTAACAATATTGCCAATGCCAGTACGATTGGCTACAAGACTTCGCGTGCCGAGTTTGGTGATGTCTATGCGGCGTCAGTTCTTGGCACCGGCTCGAATGCGATTGGTTCCGGCGTTAATCTGAATGATGTGCGCCAGCTTTTTAATCAGGGCAATTTACAGAATACCGGCAACAGTCTGGATGTGGCAATAAGCGGAGGTGGATTTTTTACCATGAGCAATGGCGGGGCATTAACCTATACTCGGGCCGGTCAATTTGGGCTTGACAAAAATGGCTATATTATCAATTCGCAGAATGCCCAGTTGCAGGGTTATCAAGTTGATGCCAGTGGCAACATTATTGGCAACGCATTGTCACCCTTACAGGTCTCAACAGCCAATCAGTCCCCCGCTCGAACAACGTCAGTCGCTGGTAATTTTAATCTGGATGCCACTGCAAAAGTGTTGGTGATTCAGGGTAACAGCTATCAAACCTTAGGCAGCAAGATTGCCAATGCCAATAACGGAACAACAAACGGTTATCCGGCAGAAAGTGTTGCCATCAATAATACCAATACGGGTGGAAGTTCAACGGTTGCTTTTACCGCGGGGGAGTCAGCCTTGGCCATGGCGCAGCAGTTGCAGTTGCAGTCAGGGGTTTCAGCCACAGCCAAGACCATGGCACAAGTGACTGGTTTTAATAATGGTTCTTCAACAGTGACCTTGAACGGCGTGCCAGTAACTGGAAGTACTCCGGCGGCTTTTGCGGCAGCAATCAATAATCTCACCAATACGACGCTCAATGGTATTACCGCGTCCGTCTCTGGGAACACCGTGACGGTGAGCTCAAATTCAGGCCAAGATTTGAGTTTTGGCATTAATAACAGTGGTCAGGCTGCAGATACCTTAACGGTACAAGGGTTAGTCAGCGCTACCCAGACGGCAGGAAGTCCGGTAACGCTGACAGGAACTGCGGGTGGCAACGCGACGGTTGGCGGTGTGGTTTCACTGAATCTTCAACAAGGCTATACACTCACCAACGGTGGAGGCAGTATTTTTGCAACCTCTCCCGTTGGTTCTCCCTATATTTCAAATACCTTTGACCCCAACAATCCGGCAACCTATAACTCGGTGACGGGTACGACGGTTTATGACAGTCTGGGCAATGCGCATCAAATGAATACCTACTTCGTCAAGGACTCGACGCCGAATACCTGGACAGTTTATGTGCAGATTGATGGCCAGAATGTAGGTGATCCGAATACGGCTTTGCCTGCGCCACAAAATACCCAGCCGACCATGTATTCACATAATATTGTCTTTAATAATGACGGGTCGCTGAATACGACGGCAACGGGTTCAATTCTGATTTCCAATTGGACGCCTTTGAACGCCAGTGGTCAACCTAATGGCGCGGTGGCCGGGCAAACTGTTGCCAATGGCGGAGTTGTGCCAGTTCCTAACCCTCCAACCAGTTCGAATTTCAGTGTGAGTCTTACCGGTAGTACACAATATGGTAGTCCATTTTCGGTTAATACCTTGACCCAGAATGGCTATACCACGGGACAACTGAGTGGTTTGACCATTGGCAATACCGGTCAGTTACAGGCTAATTATACCAATGGTCAATCAAAAACACTCGGGATTGTTGCCTTGGCTAATTTTCCGGATCAACAGGGTCTGAAATCAGTGGGTCAGTCGTCATGGGAGCAGACCTTTGCATCGGGTCAGCCGACTTATGGTGTTCCAGGAAGTTCTTCCCTGGGTTTGTTGACGTCAGGGGCTCTGGAAGAGTCTACGGTAAATCTTTCCAATGAGCTGGTAAATCTTATTACGGCGCAAAGCAATTATCAGGCAAATGCCAAGTCCATTCAGACGGAATCAACCGTTTTACAGGCGGTCATTAATATTGGCGGTGCGCCATAGTCTGATAGGGGGTAGGTGATGGATCGTTCTTTGTTTTTGGCAATGTCGGGTGCTGTTCAGACCATGAATGCTCAAAGCATTCATGCCAATAATCTGGCCAATGTCAGTACGGACGGATTCAAGGCTGACTTTGAGCAGGCTCGTTCCATGCAGGTCTTTGGTGCGAGCTTTCCAAGTCGCGTTTATGCGATGGTTGAGGAGCCAGGAACCGATACCACTGCTGGGTCACTCGATACAACCGGTAACCCCATGGACGTTGCGGTCAATGGCAATGGCTGGTTTGCTGTGCGTGCTCCCGATGGCAGCGAGGCATATACCCGCGCCGGGGATCTGCACCTGGGTCAGGATGGACAGCTTTACAACGGCCAGGGTTATGCCATGGTCGGCAGCGATGGCAAGCCGCTGGTTTTGCCAGGCAATGCCATTCAGGTTGCCATCGGCGAAGACGGTACGGTCAGTTACCTTACTCCGGATTCAGGACTCAGTGGCGTAACGGTTGCGGGAAGTATCAAACTGGTTTCACTCAAAGGTAGCAGTCTCAATAAGGGTACTGACGGTTTGTTGCATCTGCCGGCAGGCAGTGCATTGCCGGCTGCGGATCCTTCGGTGCGCCTGGTTAGTGGTGCGGTTGAACGCAGTAACGTCAACGCGGTAGGTGAGTTGACGCGAATCATTGAGTTATCCCGGCAGTTTGAAATGCAAGTCAAGTTTATGCAGGATGCACAAAGCAACGATCAGTATATGGCACACATATTGCAGTACAACTGATGTGTCGATGTATTGACGTGGAGGAAGTGCCATGCAACCTGCCCTGTGGATTGCCAAGACCGGTTTGAGTGCTCAGGATTTCAAACTGGCCACAATTGCCAATAATCTGGCCAATGTCTCAACCAATGGATTTAAGCGCGATCGCGCAACCTTTCAAGATCTGCTCTATCAGACGCAGCAATCACCAGGGGGGCCTTCCTCCTCCAGTACCCAGTTGCCTTCGGGGCTCAATATTGGTACCGGTGTTCGTATTGGCTCAACCATGAAGCAATTTACCGAAGGTTCCATTTCCGTCACCAGTCAGCCTTTGGATATTGCGATTAATGGTCGAGGATTCTTGCAGGTCCTTTTGCCTGACGGCACAACGGCTTATACCCGAGATGGCAGTTTGCAGATTAATAATCAAGGGCAGCTCGTAACCGCCCAAGGTTATCCGATTCAGCCGACAGTGACCATTCCTCAGGGTGTGTCACAAATCACCATTGGTCAGGATGGCACCATTTCCTACAATAATCCGACGACCAATCTGCCGACCCAGTTGGGACAATTGACCTTGGCAGACTTTATTAATCCGCAAGGTCTGCAAGCCATAGGCAACAATCTGTACGAGCAGTCAGGGTCTAGCGGTAATGCTGTTGTTTCTCCGGCGGCGGTTAATGGCATGGGCAGTATTCAGCAGGGTGCCCTGGAAGCATCGAACGTCAATATTGTCACCGAAATGGTGGACATGATTGCGGCGCAGCGTGCCTATGAGATGAACTCGAAAGTTATTTCGACTGCAGACCAGATGATGCAGTTCGTAACCCAGAACATGTAAGGTGAAGACTAAGACTGACGAGGTGCTGCCATGAAACGTTGCCTGTCCATTGGACTGATCAGTGTGTTACTCAGTGGCTGTGTTGCACCCATGATTCATCCGGACGATCCTTCCTTCGCTCCAGTGATGCCCTTGCCTCGTATTACACCCGAGAACAACAATGGTTCTTTGTTTCAGGGTGGGTATACCGTCAATCTTTATGAAGATCATCTGGCACGTCGTATCGGTGATACTATTACGGTTGTGTTGCAAGAGAATACCAACTCAAGCGACAGCAATAATGCCATGATCATGAAAAACGATACCAATACCGGTACGGCAGGAGTCAATCTTGGCGGATTCAAGCCCTTTGGTGCCAATTTTGCCGCCAATACCAATGCCCAGCGCAACTTTATGGGTAATGCCGTCGCCGGTCAAAGTAATACCCTGAATGGCAATCTGACCGTATCGGTCGTCAATGTCCTTCCCAATGGCATTCTGGTCGTTCGTGGTGAAAAATGGGTCAACCTGTCGCACGGCTCTGAACTGATTCGTGTTTCGGGTAATGTACGCCCAGAAGATATTAATCCGGACAACACGGTACTTTCAACGCGACTTGCTGATGCCCGGGTCACCTATACGGCGCGTGGCGAATTGCAAGACTCCAGCGAGAAAGGCTGGTTTTCCAAGCTGATCAGCAGCACCTTCTGGCCTTTCTGAGGAGCGTGATCATGAAGATGTGGCGGATTCTGGGGTGCTTGCTGGTTTTATTGGCACTTGTGGTTCCGGTTCGTGCGGAGCGCATCAAGGACATTACCGATATCTCGGGAGTTCGACCGAATCAATTGGTCGGTTACGGGTTGGTCGTTGGTCTGGATGGTACAGGTGACAGCACCAACCAGGCGCCCTTTACCGTGCAAAGCTTCAAGAATATGCTGGCTGGTTTTGGAATCGCAGTTCCAGCGTCCATGAATCCTCAACTCAAGAATGTGGCTGCCGTTGCCCTGCATGCGGAGCTGCCGCCCTTTGCCAAGCCAGGTCAGACCATTGATATCACCGTTTCGAGTTTGGGAAATGCGAAGAGTCTGCGCGGTGGTTCATTGTTGATGGCGCCATTGCATGGTGCTGATGGGTTGACCTATGCGGTTGCTCAGGGCAATCTGGTTGTCAGTGGCTTTGGCGCAGAAGGTGCCGATGGTTCCAAGATCACCGTCAATGTCCCGACGGTTGGAACGATTCCAGGAGGAGCCATTGTCGAGCGATCGGTGAATAATCCCTTTTCGTCAGCACCTACTTTGACATTCAATTTGCATCGCTATGATTTTACAACCGCTATGCGTGTTACCGACGTCATTAATCAGACCTTTGGCCCGCATACAGCCCAGACGCTTGATGGAGGTTCCATTCAGGTACAGCCACCCGTCAATGTGACCGATCGGGTCGTGTTCATGTCGACACTGGAAAATCTGGAAGTTACCCCGGGTGTCGCGCCCGCCAGGGTTATCATCAATTCACGTACGGGCACGATTGTGATTGGTCAGGATGTACGCGTGTCGCCAGCAGCGGTAACCCATGGCAATCTCACGGTATCGATCTCTGAAAATCCTCAGGTCAGTCAGCCTGGTCCATTGTCGGGAGGACAGACCCAGGTGGTGCCAAAATCAGGTATTCAGGCGACGGAAGACAAGAACCGGATGTTCATGTTCAAGTCGGGGACCACGCTTGAGGATATTGTTCGTGCTGTGAACCGTGTTGGGGTGGCTCCGGGTGACCTGATGGCCATTCTTGAAGCACTCAAGGCAGCAGGAGCACTGCATGCTGAGATACAGGTGATATGAGATGGCCATACCGACCGTGGGTCTGAACGACTACAACAACCTCAATGCCTTGTCAGCACTAAAGTCCAGTGCCTCCAACAGTCATGATCCAGCGGTCGTGCGTAAGGTCGCGGCCCAGTTTGAATCACTCTATGTCAGCATGATGTTGAAAACCATGCGTGAGGCCACACGGTCGCTCAATCCGGATGACCCGATGAGTTCTGATCAGTCCAAGTTTTATGAGGACATGTTTGATGAACAAATGGGGCTCTACATGTCGCAGCATGGTGGAGTCGGCCTGACCGACGTGCTGGTTCGTCAGCTTGGGGGGGCAAATCATGCGCGCGTTCCTGGGACAGTGAGTCCTTTGCAGCAACACGCTGAATCAGAACCAGTCAAGAATGGAATACCGGGTGCATCAAGTCGTGTTGCGCCGATTCATGACCATGCTCAAGCAAGTACTGCAATCGGCTCACGACAGCAGTTTATTGAAAAGTTGTTGCCTTATGCACGTCAGGCGGCAGCCGAGCTTGGGATTAGTCCCCGGGTTATTCTGGCCCAGGCGGCCCTGGAGACGGGGTGGGGGCAATCGCTTAAACGTGGATTCTTTAATCTTTTTGGTATCAAAGCAGATTCCAGCTGGCAAGGTAACCGCATACGCGTTCCAACCCTGGAGGTGGACCGTTCCGGTCAGGTGCAACGAACTCAGGCTGTATTTCGAAACTATGCTTCGGTCGCTGAGTCCATGCGGGATTATGTGAGCTTCATGCGCAGTCATCCCCGGTTTAGCAAAGCATTGCAGGCAGGGCGCGATGAGAAAGCGTTTATTCATCACATGGGGCAGTCGGGTTATGCCACCGATCCTCAATATGCGGCCAAACTGAATCATATCCTCGGTTCGCTCGGGCCGGGTTTGAGTTCGGGCTGATCAGGAGCAGCTAATCATGACAACATTGATGAATATCGGTTTGACGGGTCTGAATGCCAATATGGCGGCGCTGACGACGACCGGCAATAATATCACCAATGCCAATACTCCTGGTTACAGCCGTGAATCAACCGTTCTTGGAAGTGCAGCGCCACAGTCCCTAGGTGCCTATTCGTCGGGTACAGGAGTCAGTGTTGTCGGTGTTATGCGCCAAGTCAACAGTTTTGCCCAGAACCAGCTTTTGATTGATACAGCACAGTCTAACCAGCTGACGGCCTTTTCTACGGCTATTTCCCGTATCAACAACTATGTGGCTGGCTCAACCACCAGTGTCAGCAATCAAATTCAGACATTATTCAATGATATGCAGACAGCCATGACGAATCCTGGGTCTACGACCAGTCGTCAGGTGGTTTTTTCGGATATGCAGTCAACCGTTTCAACTTTTAATGCAACCTATAATGAAATTGCCAATGAAAATCAGACCGTCAATAATACCTTGAGTTCGGATATACAGCAGATCAACTCCCTGGCAACCAGCATTGCCAAGTTGAATGCCCAATTGGCCGGTACCGGCAATCTACCCGTTACCCAGCAGCCCAATACTCTGCTCGATAATCGCCAACAGCTGATCAATCAACTCTCCAAAATGGTGTCCGTATCGGTGGTTCCTGATGGTTCGGGTGTGGACAATATTTTTATCGGTAGTGGCCAGGCGCTAGTTGTGGGTGGGGCTGCTTCAACCCTTGTGGCTCAACCTGCTGCCGGAAACTCATCACAAACCGATATTGCGGTGAATGGTGGCAAAGGCCCACAGATCATTACCAGTTCCATCAGCGGTGGTTCCGTGGGAGGACTGCTCAATTATCAGCAAAATGTTCTGGGTAATGTTGCCAACACATTGGGTCAGATGGCACTGGTATTTTCAGATAGCATGAACAAGCAAAATCAGTTGGGTCTTGATCTCAGCGGTGCAACGGGAAAGTCGATATTCAGTGACATCAACAGTCCGACGGCCCAGGCTGCCCGCATTACTTCGGACCCAGCGAACGTGAGCGCTCAGCCCTACAGTATGGGGGTCAGCATTACGTCAACAGCCCAGTTGACCAACAGTGATTATGTGCTTTCCTTCAGCGGTGCTCCGGGTTCTTATACCCTGACCCGTTCAAACGATGGCAAGGTCGTCGCCCAGGGTTCATTGCCAGCATCTTTGCCCGCAACGATTAGTGCTGATGGCTTCTCAATCAGTTTGCAGAGCGGAACTTTTGGCACTGGCTCCAAATTTTACGTTGCACCGAGCCGACAGGGGGCAGGCAATTTGGCGATGAGTATCACCGCTCCCTCCCAGATTGCACTGGCCGGACCCGTGAATGCAACGGCGCCAACGACTAATCAGGGCAACGCATCCATTAGTCTTGCCGGAGTGACCAGTCTGGCGACCCCTGTTTTTACGACCAAGTCAGGCAGCATGACCCCACCATTATTGATCAAGTTTACCAGTCCAACGACCTATGATGTTCTGGATAACAGCGATCCGGCCAATCCTAAAGCACTGGTACCACCCTTGGTGAACCAGCCTTATGTTCCTGGCTCGACCAATACTCTTTTCTCCACGGATTCCGGGCAGACACAAGTCAGTAGTACGGGAGCCAGTGCCGGGGTGGCCGTCGCAGGAAGCAGTAACGGTTATCCAGCCGAACAGCTGAGCTTTAATATCTACAGCAGCACAAGTGGCTCGGTGACGCCGTACAACGTGTCAACCACAGCTGGAGAGAGTGCCGGACAGATTGCCCAGTCTATCAATGCAATTGCGGGAGTCAAAGCGGTTGCCGATACTCGGGCAACCTTGAGCAATTTTGTGAATGCGGGCAGTTTAACGGTGACCTTGAATGGTCAGACCTTGTCCGGTACCACACCCGATGCACTGGCTGCCAGCATTAACGCCAGTGGTGTGTTAACTCAGCAAGGTATCATTGCAACCTCAAATGGTACAACCTTAAGTGTGCGCTCAACCTCGGGCAACGATTTAAGTTGGGGGATCGGTGGTGGTGCGGGTAACAGTGTAAGCATCCAGGGGAGCCAGGGTGCAGCCCAAACAGTCAGCAACGGCAATTCGGCAACGGTTGGGGGAGTCTTGAATATTCAGCTTCCGGGAAGTTCAAGTCTGACCACGTCGGGAAATGGCCTGTTCACGGCCAGTCCAGCACCCTTGTCCACCTACCAAGGCTATACACTCAATATCACCGGTACCCCGGTGACTGGGGATACCTTCAATGTGGGCTACAACCAGAACGTTTCCGGGGATGCCCGTAATGGTCAGATGATGCTGGCGTTGCAAAATGCCAGTGTGGTGAATAACGGTACCATGAGCATCACCAGTCTCTATGGAAATATGGTACAGGAAATAGGTACGCAGTCGATGCAGGCCCAGAATGGTCAGTCGGCTGCCTCAGCTGTCTTACAAAATACTACCCAGATGGTAAGTCAGGTATCGGGAGTTAATCTCAATGAAGAGGCTGCCAACCTGATTCAGTATCAGCAGGCTTACTCTGCCTCGGCGCAGGTCATCAACACGGCGCGAACCTTGTTCAATTCCTTGATGACTGCAGTTGGGGCATGATCAAATGATGGGAGGATCACGATCATGACACGTATAGGAACCAGCTACTATTATTCGGCTGCGACTTCGGCCATGGATCAAAACCAGCTCAACCTGAATCAAACCCAGGCGCAGTTGTCCTCCGGCCTAAAGTACAATACGCCGGCGGATGATCCGGGTATTGCGGCCAACGTACTGAGCCTGCAGTCTTCACAAAGTCAGCTGACTCAGTATCAAAGCAATATCTCCACGGCATCAGGACAACTTTCGGCCATGGGGAATACGCTGACCAGTATCACCAATACCGTTCAGTCGATACGTTCATTAGTGGTACAATCCGGGGATGGAACGTTGACGCAGGCCAACCGGCAGGCGATTTCCACTCAGATTAGCCAGCAGATGAACGCGCTGGTCGGGATGATGAACTCCAAAAATATCCTTGGCCAATACATGTTTGGGGGTTTTCAAACCAGTCAGCCACCCTATGTGCAGGGGCCGGGTGGATCTTATGTCTATCAGGGAGATCAAGGTCAGAATAGTGTACTGGTCACGTCAAACACACAGGTTTTTACGACTCTGCCTGGGCAGGGAATATTTGACAGTATTCCATCCGTGAACAAATCAGTGCAAACTTCGGCAAGCCCGTTGAATACTAGCAACCCTCCGGCCGTCATCAATGCTGGCTCGATCACGGATCAGACGACGTTTAACACGAATTATCCCTCAGATTACAAGATTGTTTTTAATCCCGTGAGCCAGAGCACGCCACCGGGCATGCAAAATTATAGTGTGATCAATACGCAAACGGGCAAGCCTGTGCAGCAGAATATAACCTATACCTCGGGTACCGCCATCCAGTTCAATGGGATCTCAGTAACCGTCAATGGCTCGCCGCAGGTTGGCGATACCTTCTTTGTGGATTCTTCGCCCAACCAGAGTTTGCTGAACACGGTACAGAATGTCGTCAACGGACTAAATACACTCACTAATTCCAGTGCGGACCAGTCATCCCTACAAAGTTTGATCAGCAATACCCTGGGCAATCTCGATAATGCGGTAAGTTCCATCAGCAATGCCCAGGCCCAGATTGGCGCTGCCCAAAATGCCACAACTCAGGCACAGTCGGTTGACTCAAGCATAAGTCTTAGTGTTACAACGTCTCTGAGTGGACTAACCAGTGTGGATTATGCCCAGGCCTCCACGCAGCTCAGCATGCAGCAGACGGTTCTACAGGCATCTGAGCAGAGTTTTGTCAAAATTAGCGGCTTGTCTTTATTTAACTATCTGGGTACCACCGGTGGTTAGTATTGGGTTCACCAATGATTCATAAACCGTGAGTAACATATATGCGGTTTCCATGGATGGAATGGTTTATGAATCGTTGCAGCGGTATTTGCTCAGGTCTCCTTGTTTTTGTCCTCGTGTTGCCGGTTTGTCTTGAAACCATCGCGCAACGCTATCAGTTTGATCCACTTCTGTTGCAGGCCATCATCAAGGTTGAAAGTGGTGGTCGTCCGGATGCGCTGAACCATAATCATGATGGCAGTTGGGATATTGGTCTGATGCAGATCAATAGTCGTTGGTGGGCTGGACGCATAGCGCCACAACGGCTGTTTGAGCCCTGTACCAATATGGAGTGGGGTGCTTCCATTCTTGAATTGGCGCGCTTGCGGGTGGGGGCGCGCTGGCAAGCTGTTGGACAGTATCACGGCGGTTCCGTTCATGAGCAAATGCGCTATATGCGGACGGTATTTATGGCATGGAAAAGTTTGTCCATGCAGCGGTCGATCTCGAATTAACGTTCTGCCATTGGTCGGAATGTCCTAACGATGTCCCAAAATGTCGATTATGAGTCAGCTTTTGTCTGTGTGTGATGGTCTTTTTTACATTATCGTTACGCCACGTTACAAAAAACACCAGATTCAGAAATAATAACAAAACGGAGCTTGGATATGACCCATAAACTTCTCACCACGCTAGCAATTGCCGGATCGCTGTTTTCATTGCCATCGCACGCCTATTGGACTCAGACTCATCAACGTATTGTTGAAGACGCCGTTGCCTACATGGCCTCTCATCCTTCCACAACCAATTATGCCCAACTGGTTGCTGGTGTACAGAAGGCGGGATACACCATGAGTCAGTTTACTCAGGCGCTGGCGCAAGCTGCTTCGGATGTGGATAATTTCGATGATACCTACATTTGCGGTGCCATCACCGGTGATTGCGTCAATGCACCTATTTGGGGAACCACAGCCAGTCTGATCAATTACACGGTTTACTGGCACTTTGAAAACCTGACGCAAGGCCCGGACGTCCATGGCAATCCCTACGGAGGCTACAACTACAGTCTATTAACCCAGCGTGGTGATGTCGATGATCTTGCCGCTGCATGGTTGTATGGTGACTACCTTGATGATGGCGCAGGCGGCCTATCCGGCTGGTTTGGAGATAATTCCAAATATGACTCCTTCCATATTACTGAGGCACATTACCGGGCTGGAGGTTATTCAACCCCAGACATGTACAACGGCTGGGAGCATGCGCCCTTCCAACCGATCTCCAATCTTCTGAATTACTGGTTCCAGCAGTTCCTGCAAACGCCGACGGTACAGTCGCTGGGATATTCCATGCACGCGGATAATGCCCAGCCGCATCATATCTGGACCACATCCTCCTATAACCATTATGGTTGGGAGAGTTGGGTCGACAGCAACTATCAGTTGCTTGATGACCCCAATCTGGTAACCCAGGCACTCAATGATGTAACGCCATTAGCCGCAAATGCCAGTGATATTCGTCCGCTGGTGACCCAGGTTGCCCAGATCGCTTACGCCCAAGGTGGTCTGGTGCTGAGTTCGACTGATACCACCGACCGGATTCAGGTGGGTCGCATCATGATCCCGCATGCAATCGCCTATTGCGTGACAATTCTCAATCGCGCTGCCTTGCGTTTGGCTCAGTAACCCTGTGCTACGCTGAATGAAGGGGCTGCATGCCCCTTCATGATTGAGGAATTTTGTTTATGAAATGGTTGATGCTGGCGCTTGGTCTGGGATGTTCTGTTGTTCAGGCCAGTGTTGTTTATGATCTTCCTCCAGGTTCTGTATGGGCACAAATGGATTCTTGTTCCATCACAGCCCCTGTTCTCGATGTTCTTTTTGCTGCAGCTCATGAGCATGCGCCGGAGGTGACCCGGGATCAGGTTCTGGTGGCTGCCATCCAGAACCGTGTGTTGGCGGCCTATGCCCGCAGCCATTTTCCTGCTGATGAGCTGTTTCCGGGCGATCGGGTGGCTTACCCCAAACGGGTTCAGCTCGAATATGCTTATGAAGCAACACTTAGGGCTGGGTTTGGAGCGCAATTACAAGCCGCCATGCACGCTCTGCCGCATCATAATCTCTCCAGTTTGGTACTCAGGGCCTATTCCTTGACAGTCGGGCAACGCCAGGATCTTTTTCCGCATGGACATTTACTGCTGGATTTCAAGCTGGGTCCACATCAGCTTGAGCAAGCCAAATCCATTCCATTGCTTGATTACCGATTGCCGAGTGGCGTACAAGGTCGAATAACGGTTGCCGATGTTTTTGCCCGCCAAAACATGCAGGGACGCATGGCTATATACAATGGTGATGATGTGTTTTTGAAAAAACAGGCGCTTGATTTGCTCTCAACGCAATTCATTTTTGACTGGGTGTCGCATCAAGGTCCACTGACTTCTGCCGAGCAGGCCGTTTTGCATCAGGCTATTGTCGATAAGCCTGATGCTGACGCCCTGCGTGCGATCATGGGAACCATTCCGGGCGAGCATGAGGGATCTGCTTATCTGGCTCAACTTGCTAGTAAGGTGACTGAGGCGCAAGTGCGTTCTTTTTATCGCAGTCATCGTGATATGTTTAAACGTGTCGATCGGGTTCATGCCCTGCATATCCGGGTCGATGATGAACAAAAGGCTCTGGCTTTAGAGAAACAGCTGGATGCTGGTGCTGATTTTGCTACCCTGGCAAAGAAGTATTCGCAGGCGGCTGATGCTGGGCGTGGTGGAGATCTGGGCTGGATTGTCCATGACACCTCAGGTCATACTGACTGGTTGAGTTCGGTTGCCTTTATCCACAAACCCGGGGAGCCCGTTCGAGCTATGCGAGTGCCAGGACCTGCGCTGGGTGCTTCCCGTTGGGAACTGGTCAAAGTTATAGGACGAGAAGAGGGATATCAAGCTGAAGATAGCTCGGATGTGCGTTTTGAAGCATCCCAGATTATTGCCATCCAGCAAGCCCAGGCTCAATTTAAATCCATTCTTCATGACTTGTTGGCAAAGCAGACGATTCATTTGCAGAAGTCATTGGTTGGCAAAGGGCTCGACCTGTGAACCGCCGCTCAGTTCTCATCATGCTCGGACTTGGGCTGATTTCAGTTGGATGGGTGTTTTGGACCTCAGAAGTGTCAACACCCCGTTCGGTTTTAGCACATGCTGTTCAGCCCGCTGTTCCTGGGCGTGAGCCTTTGCCCTCAGGTACAGTGGAGCATGGAGCCATTGTTCAATCTGAACCGAAAGAAAACCCCTTTGTTGCGCCTGCAGCGCAATCGATGGCACTGGCACGTGAGCAGGGAGATCCGCGTTCGCCGCCAATCAAACGCAGGGCTGATACGGCCGAACCGCCCAAAGCAGCTGATCTTGAAAGCGGCGATGCCTTTAATGCCTACGAGCAGCGTATGTCGATGAAAACCTACCAGAATTTTATTCATGCAGCCGATGCCGAAATACCGAAGATACAGGCACAGATCCAGCAGGGGCAAAGTATGGGGATCAGCCCGGACCGTTTGGCTGTTGGTCAGGAGAAGCTGCAACGTTTGCAAAATATGCGTGCTCAATTGCTCGCACAGCATCCTGAACTGCAACCCTGACCCTGATTGTCTGTCAAAAAATGTTTTTCAACAGTTGATCATGAATACTTTGTGAATACATTGGCCATAATTTGTTACACTCATCATGGATGGTTATTCATGCATAAATCCAGTGTTGAGGGTTTGTTGTGTTGGGACGATATGTTGGACGCTTCTTTTTTCTAGCTGGTTTGCTGCTGATCAGTGGATGTAGTTCACTTGTGTCCCAAGCCGGCAAAGGCATGGCGCATGATTTTTCCACCGCGGTCCTCAATGAAGATGATCCGCA
>JAJZUM010000100.1 GCA_021848605.1 Pseudomonadota bacterium
AACAAGCCGTGGAGCGTGAACTGACGTTCTTTGAGGCAGAACTATGTTCTGACCTTAAGCGTCTGGCTGAGAAGAAAGGTACCGGCCTGTATCAACCCGAACTGACTGCCCGTGCCATTACCCGCCTAGTTTTTGCAATGGGCGCATCCGCCATGGATCTTCCCGTTGACAAGCACCCCGAACTCACCCATCAACTTTCAGTGATGGTACGCATGATTCTGGTTGGAAGTCAGACGATGTCTGAGCAAAAGTCACCACGTCTCTGATCAATGCCCGCTATGCTTGAGATCGGGCCACGCTGCCCGGAGATACATCATCATGGACCAGATTGTCAAAAGTACTGCCACATAGAGCAAGGAGTAGGATAACTCGTCCCAGACACTCAACATCAAGTCTCCATGCGCATCATAGATCGGCTTGTGCGCCAAGAGCATACCAATCGCCATCATCTGAAACGTTGTCTTCAGTTTGCCAATATAGCTAACCGCAACACTGGCACGCTTACCCATTTCAGCCATCCATTCCCTCAGCGCCGAGATGGTGATTTCACGCGCTACAATAACAATGGCGGGAACAACCAGCCAAATAGAGTGATGCCAATCCACTAAAATCATCAGCGCTGCAGCCACCATCAATTTATCGGCAACCGGATCCAGAAAACGACCAAAAGCCGAGGTCTGATTCAACCGCCGTGCCAAAAAGCCGTCCAGCCAATCCGTCGCTGATGCCGCGAAAAAGAGAATGGAACTTGCAATGAACCGTTGCTTCCAGGAAGAAAAGGCTAAGAGCATGAGCACCGGAATACTCACGATCCGGATCAGCGTCAACACATTGGGTACATTCCAGATTGTACGTCGCATGAATTACGGGAGCCTTTGAACAGGCAACGTCCCCTCTTCGATCCTGAAAAGCTATCAACGGCATTATCGTTCATTTGTGCCCAAAATTCCAGCAACGATGACCGTGAAGAGACAAACGAGCAACTCATCGCCAAAAGCACAAACAGATCACTTGACCGCAGTGAACCTTATTCAGCTTGATTTAGCCTGGAGTCAAGCACGATGCAACGCATCGAAAAGTTTCTGGGCCAGTGCCTGGCTAAATCCCGGGGTCGTTGCCAGTTCTGGAACAGAAGCGCGTTCAATCGCCGTTACACTCCCCCAAAAAGACAGCAAAGCCTGCCGGCGAACGGCACCAATACCCGGAATGTCATCGAGAGCACTTTTTGATCTACTCCGGTCTCGACCTTTACGATGCGCCTTAACCGCAAATCGATGTGCCTCATCACGAATATGTTGAATCAGCAAAAATCCAGGATGATCCATGGGCAATTGCAATTGGCGCTCCTCGTCCAGATGCAACGTTTCCAGACCGGATTTACGACCCTCGCCTTTGGCAACACCCACGATCATAATCCCGGGGCACACCTCGGCAAGGACTTCCCGAGCACAGTGCCACTGTCCCCGACCACCATCAATGAGCAGCACATCGGGCCTTGGGAGCTGAGCGAGCGTACCGGTGAAACGTCGCAACAGCGCCTGCCTCATGGCAGCGTAATCATCTCCTGCCGTGATACCTTGAATGTGAAACAGTCGGTAATCTTTCTTGCTAGGCCCCTGTGCGTTGAAGACCACACACGAGGCCATGGTGGATTCCCCACTGCTGTGACTGATATCAAAACACTCAAGACGTTCGGGAAGCGCGGATAATCCCAGCGCGTCGGCAAGATGACGCATGCGCTTTTCCTGTTGTAAACGGTTGGCAAGTCGAGCCTCCAGCCCCTGCGCCGCATTGAGGCGGGCAAGATCCATCCACTCGGATGCAGTACCACGGCGCACCACACGCAAACGCATCCGCTGCCCGGTTGCGTTATAGAGAGCCTCTGTCAACACCGGCATATCATCGAACGCACTTTCAAGATAGATGCGGTCCGGCAGATCACTCCATCGCTCTGGGTTTAGGTAATATTGCGGCACAAATTGTTCAAGAAGTACACTCGCCTCCGTTTCTCCATGCGCTTTAGGAAAGTAATTGCGACTTCCCAGCACTTTACCCTGTCGTACCGTCAGCACCGTCACACACACGCCACCTGGGCGAGAGGCGACAGCAATTAGATCAACCTGGCCACTGCTACGATAGACGGACTGTTGTTCCTCCACGGCCCGCACCGAGCGGATCTGATCCCGAAACATCGCCGCCTGCTCGTAATCCTCAACTGCAGCCGCTTGCTGCATTCGGCTCAACAAATAATCCTGTACTTCCCGATTTCGTCCCTTCAGAAAAAGGGTCGTGGCCCGCACATCCTCGGCATAATCTTCTTTTGCGACCTTGGCAACGCACGGAGCACGACACCGTCCTAGTGGATGCTGCAAACAAGGGCGGGTACGATGCCGAAATACCGCATCCTCACAGGTTCGCAAGCGAAAAAGCTTCTGCAAGACATCGAGCGTTTCTCGTACCGCCTGGGCATTGGGATAAGGACCAAAATACTGCACGCCTGGGTGACGAACACCACGATGAAACATCAACCGTGGGAAAGGATCCTTGTCAGTAATGGCAATATAGGGATAGGACTTATCATCACGCAAGAGAATATTATAGGGTGGATTCAGGGATTTAATCAGACTCTGTTCCAGTAACAAAGCCTCGGTTTCTGAGGTCGTCACAATAATCTGGATATCGGCAATACGGGCGACCAGAGCTTGGGTCTTGGCGCTTGAAGAAGGTTGCTGAAAATAAGAACTGACGCGCTGACGCAATGAACGCGCCTTGCCCACATACAATACACTTTGATCTGCAGCCATCATGCGATAGACACCCGGCTGCTGAGGCAACGTGGCAAGGATCGCCTTGATATGTTCCGAGGCCAGCGCCACAGGCTTACCCTCTAGGCAGTGGGATTATTGGCCAGCCCGTGGCGGACTGCCAGAAGGGCCAGCTCAACATCGCTGTTGATGGTCAGCTTCTCATAGATGCGGTAGCGATAGGTGTTGACGGTTTTGGGACTGAGAAATAACCGTTCTGAAATATCCTGGATACTGTGACAATTCGCAATCATGAGCGCAACTTGCATTTCACGCTCGGAGAGCTGGTCAAAAGGATTTCGGTCCACTGAGTCAAAGGGTCTAAGCGCCAGCAATTGCGCTATATCCGAACTCAAAAAACGCTGCCCCGAACAGACCTGCCTGATGGCCTTAACGACTTCTTCGATACAAGAGCCCTTGGTCAGGTATCCTGCCGCCCCGGCCTGCAACAAACGGGAAGGAAAAGGATCCTCATCGCAAATGGTTACGGCAATAACCCGAATCTCAGGGTGCTGCAACACAAGCTTGCGCGTTGCTTCTAAACCACCAATACCTGGCATGCGAACATCCATCAAAACCACATCGGGCAAAAGCTCGCGTGCAGCCTGAATGGCCGCTTCACCCGAAGCAACATCACCAACCACCTTGATGTCTGCAACATCCGCCAGCATGCGGATGATGCCATTGCGCACCAGATCGTGATCATCGACAACCAGAACTTTGATCACTCGAAAATCCTCTGAATCTTGTGTGAAATTGATTTGTTGCTTCCAGCCTAGCCCTGTTCCGTCAGCATCCGGATGCACACGTCGGGAATATTACACCCCGATACAATCTCCTCAGTGAAGATTACCACATCACCACAAAAAAAGGATATGCCTGACCATGGAGGACTTGGATCGAAACACACCAAGACAGACACATCCGGTAAACATTATTTTTGAAATTTCATCCATCCATTTGCCTGGATCTGATATAGAATTCATAAAGGTATTAACAAATCTTTGGGTAGAATCTGAATCTGATCCATAACGAGGCTCAACGGTCCGGATCGGTCAGATTATTGTTCCAGTTGTACTGATTTCAAGGAAAAAGCTGTCATGATAAAGCGTCTGGTTGTCGCATTGTTGCTCAGTTGTTCGGCACCGGTTTGGGCTCACCACCATCACCACCACACCCATCATACCCATGATCAAGCCATTCGACACGAGCATCGTGTTGCACGCCATCATCATGCCCATCCCAGACGGCTGGCCATTAAGGAATCAGCCTCAGGACCCTTGCGGCTGGCATCGGGCGCAGCCCTGATTATGGATGCCGACAATAATCAGGTTCTGTATGCCAAAAACCCTGATGCACAAATGCCGATTGCATCAATCAGCAAACTGATGACAGCCATGGTGGTTCTTGACTCGCATCCCGACATGAATGAACCAATCACCATCACGGAGGATGATGTTGACACACTTCGCCATTCAATGTCACGGTTGCCGGTTGGAACAACGCTGCCGCGTCGGCAGATGCTGCTTCTTGCCTTGATGGCTTCAGAAAACAGGGCGGCCCATGCCTTAGCGCGAACCTATCCCGGGGGACTGGAAAAGGCTGTTTCTGCCATGAATGCCAAGGCACTCAGCCTAGGCATGGAACACACCCATTTTATTGACCCCACGGGCCTGCATGCCGAAAATCAATCCACTCCTAATGATCTTGCCCGTATGGTCAAGGCCGCGCAACGCTACGCAACGATTCATGAAGACACAACAACGGCTGGCGGCTCATTCAGCGTAGGAGTGCGTCACTACGAGCAGGCCTTTCATAATACGGATCCTCTGGTGCGTAGCCATCGCTGGGATATCGACCTGAGCAAAACCGGATTTATCAATGAGGCCGGCAAATGTCTGGTTCTGGAAGCACGCATTACCGATCGCCACATCATCATGGTTCTCATGCACTCCTGGGGAAGCTATACACGCTTCGGTGATGCCAACCGTGTACGTGCTTGGATCGATGCGCACTATCGTGAACGGGTAGCCTCGGTCAATTAATGTTCTATCGGCATGCTTGCTGCACTATTTCTGATTGTTGTTCTGTTGCAGTGGCTCGCACTACTGCAACTGAACCGCAAGCGCCTGTATCAGAAACAGGAGATTCGTGCACTCGAAGCTAAGCTTGGGCTGGCTGAGGAACGTCTCGAAGAACGAACCGAACAATGGCAACAGGCATGCACGACCAAGGATCTGTCGGCCCGACGCCATGAACAGACCGCTCTTTTGCTTCATGAAACCAAGGACTACCTCAACAGTATCATCAATTCAATGCCATCGGTCCTGATTGGCGTAACGCCTGCGGGTTATGTGACCCACTGGAATCGTGCCGCAGCGGAAATTACTGATCGTCCCGAGTCTTTTGCGCTCGGATACCGAATCAACGAGGTCTTTCCCTTTTTTCCGCATCTCCTTGAATGGATTGAGAAAGCCATTTACCACGACTCCATTGAAACTCATGAGAGTGTCAGCCTCACGCTGGATGATGAAACGCATTATTTTGACATCACTGTTTTTCCACTCGATTTTGGCGATACCCATGGCGCTGTCGTACGGGTTGATGATGTCACGGTCCGTGTTCGACTGGAAAACATGATGATCCAAAGCGAAAAAATGATGTCGCTCGGTGAATTGGCTGCCGGTATGGCGCACGAGATCAACAATCCTCTAGCGGCGATTCTGCATAGTGTTCAGAATATCCAGAGGCGATTACAACCTGGCCTGGAACGCAACAGGGAAGTCGCCCGGCATTGCTCCCTGGACCTCGTCCAAATGAACTCCTATCTTGAGCAGCGAGAAATCATCCGATTTTTGAATGGAATCCAGGAAGCTGGCACCCAGGCAGCACAGATTGTGCGTTCCATGCTTGAGTTCTCTCGCAGCTCTTCACGAAAAGAAAAACACGTTCACATTGGCTTGTTGCTAAAAAAATCGATTGAGTTTTATAAAAGCACGCAAAACATGAACACCACCGATGCAGAAAATGCCATCGACATTCAACTAAATCTCGAAGAACCCTTGCCGGCCATTAACTGCAACAGCCTTGAATTACAGCAGGTTTTTGTCAATTTATTAAAAAACGCTGATCAAGCTGTCAGCATGCGCCCCCCCGAATCCCGAAAAATTCAAGTCTCCTGTCGTGACGTTCAGGACGGAATTCAGATCGTTTTCAGCGACAATGGCTGTGGGATGGATGTCCGTACCATGCAACACATTTTTGATCCTTTTTTTACAACCAAGGATATTGGTCAAGGAACAGGCCTTGGTCTCTCAATAGCCTATTTCATTATTACCGACCGCCATAAAGGTCAGATTGATGTCGCCAGTGAGCCGGACGCAGGAACCGTATTCACTATTTGGCTACCTCGGGACATTTAAGATAAACTCAAGCAATCTGAATGCACGGTACTGAACATGATGGACGAGCGGCGATCCACGCAAAGAAAAACGCTCCGCTGCAAGGTATTGCTCCGTGTTGATGAGAAAATTCTCTCAACCCATGCCATTGATATCAGCTCAGGAGGCATGAGCGTCATCTGTGACGTCAATCTGCCACCACGCAAAAATGGGGAAGTCTACTTTTACATGCCCATTACCAGCATCGATAGTGAACCCTTTCGGGCCGAGGTAAGCCTGGTCAATTCTGCATACAGCCATAGTGATGGTGGCTTTCGGATTGGACTTGTCTTCCGTAAAATGTCGCAACGAGCCCTGACCACTTTGACCAGTTTTCTGGAGCGCCGCTCTTGATCGTCCTAAATGGAAACTTGCTCCATGGATAAATCTCTGCCATTGCCCTCTCGTACAGCGCTCGCCCTGCGCTATGCACTCTGGTTTTTATTGGCTTTTGTCCTTGAATCCTGGTTAGGACTGCAATCTTTGGAGCAGTTTTATTACCACCAAATACAGTCCGAAGTATCATTGGCCGCCAGCCAGCTCAATCTTGCCGCCCGCCAGGACTTGCCAACCCATGATTTGCTCAGTCTAGGCATGCTGGTCGATGAGGTACAGAAACGCTCCTCAATTGTGGGGATCAGTATTACTGATGTCCATGGCATTCCCCTGATCAACACCGGTGGTATGGGGCACTCGGGTCTGAAAAGCTGGTCGGAGGCCATCCAAGGATCTACGGCAATGCTAGGAACCCTTAAAATCATCTGGTCTCCTGCTCTGCCAGCAACCGCACTCGATGAGCAGGGGCTCTATCTGCTGGGACTTGCATTGATCAACGCCTTGCTCTGGCTGGCCAGTTTGCAGCCGGCGCTACAAAACCCGGCAAACGCTCCTACCGACCTGTCCCAACAACATCTGGAACATTCGCCTCGCCCCGTGAGCGTACTGGCCTTGGCCTTGAGTTCCTTATCCACGCCCTTGTCAGAAATTGAAAAAGCTCAAATTGAACTGATCGCCAGCAACTATTCAGGACTCGTTCAGGATGGTCTGCAGCCTGGCCTCCTTTTTCTAGTTTTCGAACAGCATCATGGCTCTGAACAACAACATCACGCCTTGTCTGCAGCCGCGCTGATCATGGCGTGTCAGCGACGTGGTGGACTTGGCTCCCTGCTGGCGCAAGGAGGTCTGGTTCATGGTGATTCAACCACTTCGACTGAATCGCTGGCTGACCGGGCCCGCCTCCTCTGCAAAAACAGTCCAAACGGCTGCATGCTGATGCAAGTTACAGGTACCCAACCGGCAACCTTGTCCCGCTGCCACAAACTCCAGAAAGCCAAACTATCTTATGGCGGGTCTGCTATTGAAGTCATACGCTGGCATGAACTGGTTGCAGCGCATCAGGCATTGATTGAAAGGCAAGCCAGTCAGGTACTGGCAGACGAAGGCCTGCCCCTTTAGTGAATTTGTTCAGTCTTCATCCGCGTCCAGTAGCCGTTCGACTTTCTTGACATAAGACTGCTCGGCATCTTCGCGACTCATGCCTTTAATACCATTCCATGCATCGAATTTTGCGCGACCGACCAGATCGAACATCCCTGGCCGATCTCCATGTACATCGCCTTCGGTCGCCTGCTTGTAAAAAGCATAAAGCGCCAGCATGTCGTCATTACCAGGACGTTGACGAAGCGTTTTCACGTCTTTCTGAGCCTGTTCAAAACTGCGCATCGTTTAACTCTCCTTTATATTAATTTTCCCGTGTATCGGTTACGGTATCATAGACCTGATTCACTGTGCAAAGCCAAAATCCTTTGGTGCCTGGAGTCCAGAACCATGCAGATGTTTTGATGCTAAACATAGCTCGAAATGTGATGAAGCGCACACTCAAACTCCTGAAAACTGGTCATCCTGACAGGAATACAGTATCCTGCCCAACCGAAAGTCTGGAACGTGTCCAGACAGGAGCGGCGATTGATCAAGGAGCCATTATGAACCAACATCAACAGGGATTTATCAAACCATTGGCCGCAGTTGCCATGGGCAGCATTGTGATTGCCAGCGGCGTCTTCGTTGCCAAACAGGTGGGCTGGATTCACAGTCAGGATGCCACAGTGTCGGCCGGCAGCCTTTCCTCAAGCAGCATCAATGCCCCGACTGTTTCATCGGCTGACCAGAACGTCAAACCCGAAACACATCATCAACGCGAACATCATGCTGAACATCATGCTGAACATCATCACGAACCGGAACACTTGGCCTCTGCCCGTGATGCAGTACCTGATTCTGCACAACCCCAGGCAACACCGGCCAGTTGGCAGCAGAACGCCCCGGCCCAGCAGCCCGTATGTCGTGACTGCGGCGTAGTCAGCAAAATCGAACCCGTTCAGGTTCAGGGACCCGATAGCGGCATCGGCGCCGTAGCCGGTGGTATTGCCGGTGGGGTACTTGGACATCAGGTTGGAAACGGACAGGGGCGAACTGTTGCTACCGTACTTGGCGCTCTTGGTGGCATGTTTGCGGGTAACAAAGTTGAACAACACGAGCGCACGAAGACCAAATGGGTCGTCCACATCCGGATGGAAGATGGCGGTTCACGCGAGTTCACCCTCACGGAACAACCAGGCTTTAACGTAGGACAACCCGTCCGTGTTGATGGGCAACAAATCAGCCCGCGCTGAGCATGAGCAGGTGTGCCCTAGATTTCAATGCACGGCAGGCCCTTGGGCCTGCTCCTTAGTTCTGATGTTTTCCTTAGTCCTGATGCTTGAACGGTGTAAAACGCACTCGAGCTAAAGCACCCAGCGATGTTGGCTCAAATGAGAATTCAAAACCATGCAGGTTCATGATCGCCATAACAATACTTAGGCCCAAACCCTGACCTTCCATGCTCGCTGAACCGGTACCACGATAATAACGCTTCATGACCGCTTCGCGTTCATGCTCGGGTATTCCGGGCCCCTGATCAAGAATATCCAGTACAGGACGACCTGAATCCACATAAAGGTGGATGTGGACCAGACTTTGGGGGGGAGAAAACTTGATAGCATTATCCAGAATATTGGCCGTTGCTTCAAACAAAAGTTCGTCATCAGCCTGTACACGACAATCACGATCAATTCGGACGGAAAAAGATACGGATTTTTCTTCGGACAAGGGCCCATAAAACTCGATCAGGCGTTCAAGCAATTCATTCAGACTTATTTCCGTGAAGGCGGAGCGGCGTTTGTGGCTTTCCAGTTCAGCAATACGCAACAAGGCTCGAAAACGTCCCAGCACCTCATCGGTGTCCTCAAGCAATCCCTGCAAATCATCCCCATACTGCTCATCCAACGTAAAACGCAGACGATGCAGACGGGAACGGAGCCGAGTCATCGGTGTTCTTAAATCATGGGCAATATTGTTGCAAACATTGCGCACTTCTTCCATCAACTGCTCAACACGATCCAGCATCACATTGACGGTCGAAGCAAGCATATCCAGTTCATCCTGACGCTCTGAAACCTCCAGCCTCTCGGAAAAAACTCCTTGGGCGATGCGGTTGCAACGCTGGGTCAGAAATCGCACACGTCGAATGGAACTCAAGGAAAGCATCAGGCTGACACCCAAGCCAAGCACCACCACAAGTGTACCGGCCTCAAGCAATGCTTCTTCAATGATCCAACGAAAATGTTTGAACGCGGTCACATTACGACCAACGACCAGCACTCAGATCGG
>JAJZUM010000101.1 GCA_021848605.1 Pseudomonadota bacterium
TGGACAGTCAGCGGCAGGTGCATCAGGCCGTTGTCGGTGGTTCGGCGTCAACGACAAAAGGCAATACCGCTCCAAAAATTGAGTTGTTCTGAATTGAACCAAGGATAGAGGTCTGGCTCCATGGAAAAGCCGATACAATCATTGCTGGTTCGCTTGCAAGGTGCGGCAGCTGGGATGATTGTCCTGTTTGCCCTGTCGGTTTTTTTTGCCTGGCATGGTCTTCAGTCGGTTATTCGCGATGTCAGTGCCATTCGTGATGGCAGCGCCTATCAGGTCGGTTTGCTTGAGCCCCTGGAGCAGGGCTTTACCACCCTGCACCAGCGTGTACTTTCCATGGCACTTGATCAACACCAGGGTATGGTTCTGTCTGTGGATCAACAACAGCGGTTGCTTGATCAGCTTGATCATCTGGATCAGCAGTGGACCGATTATCGACAGCAGATACGGGCTCAGGATTTTGGCTGGTTTCAGGGCTTGGATCCACTCTGGCGTTCCTGTATTCATAATACCCGTCTGTTGTTGGTGCAGGTGCAGGCCCATCCCGATGACCGACAGATCGATCAGTTTGCCGGCCCTGAAGGAGATCAGTGCCGTCGGGTGGCGAATGGACTGAATCAGAGAAGTAATTTCTATCGTGCCAAAGGTCAGGAAGATGTACTGCGGGTTCTGCTGATCTCTCATGCACATCAACGTCTGTTGCTGCTGGCCAGTTTGGCTGCAGTCGTTTTGAGTCTGATCATTTTTGTAGGTGTCATGCTGCGTTTGCGTGCTCGACTCGGATCATTAGCCTATGCCGCCTGGGCACTTGCCGAAGGAGATCTGCGGCCTCTGGCCGTTGAAGAGGGCACGGATGAGTTTGCCCGTATCATGCATGCCATGCAGATGTTACACGGCCGACTCAGTCGTCTGGTACAGGAAGCACAGAACCGGCAAAGGCATAGTGATCGGCTGGCGAAGCGCTATGCCTTGCAAAGCAGTATTCATCAGCTCTTGCTGCACAGCCAGCCGCTGGACCAGCTGGTACGGCGTTTCTGTGAGCGCATGATTCACGTGGGCAATTATCCGTTCATCTGGATTGGCGCCCGTAATCAGGATCAGGTCTGGCAAAGTATCGCCTGTGAGGTCAATGCGGGCATGAAAGAGCCCGAGTTGGTGCTCGCGTTGCTGGAGTGGATTCGTGGCGCGGTGGAACCAAGAGTCTGGAACCATACGGAGCTTGGGCAGTTGCCCTGGCTGCAGCAACTCAGACAGCTGACGGGTACTGAACCTGGTGATGCCCTTGTATGTTCTGTGGATCTTGGGCAGTCCGGGACAGGGTTGTTGCTTGTGGTGACCGGGCGCGATGAACCCATGGATGCAGAGCATCAGGTACTGATGCATGAACTGGCGCTGGAACTTGGTTTTGTTTGCCGCATGCATCAGAATCAGCTCGAACAACAGCGGCTTGCCGCTGATCTTCGCCAGCACCAGCACTGGCTTGAGCGTGCCCAGAAGGCGGCCCGTTTTGGCATGTGGTACCGTCGGGAAGATCCAGGTATCCTGCATCTTTCTCAGGCAGCCTGTGATGTTTTTTTGCTCAGATCCCCAGCGGGCGATCTGAGTATTGCTGCACTGGTCGCACATATTCATCCGGGAGACCGTGGTCGCTGCACCAGCTTTTTTCAGGAAAGCCATGGCTTGACGGCAGTGGAGGTGCGGGTGCTTGATGAGCACCAGCAAGAGCGTTGGCTACACCTGGAGTGGCATAACTGGGAAGAGAATGGTCAGAGCTATCAGTTGGGTACCGTTCAGGACAGTACCGAGCGTAAGGAACGTGAAGAGCAGTTGCAACGGTTGTCGCTGGCCATTGATCAGACTGCAAGTACGGTGGTGATGACCGATGTCCGACGGGGCATTGTTTATGTCAACCAGTCCTTTGAACGCACCACCGGCTATACGGCCAAAGAAGCCTATGGGCGTAATCCGCGCATTCTGCAGTCGGGCAAAACCCCAAGAGCAGTTTATGAGTCGCTGTATCAGGCCCTGAGTGATGGTCGTAGTTGGCAGGGTGAGTTTATCAACCGGCGCAAGGATGGCACTGAATACACAGAATATGCCAAGATCACGCCGATTCGTCAGCAAGATGGCCGTATTACTCATTATCTGGCTGTCAAAGAGGATGTGTCCGAGCAGCGTCAAAACCAGAAGGAACTGGAGCGTCTGGCCTATGAAGATGGATTGACCCATCTTCCCAATCGGCACTGGTTCATGAAACACCTGCAAGAGCGCGCTGCAAAGGCCAGCCAGCAAGGGACTTCCCTGGCGCTGATTTTTATGGACCTGAACCGTTTCAAGGACATCAATGATACCCAGGGACATACGGTTGGCGATCAACTGTTAAAGCATCTTGCTGATTCCGTGCGGGCCATTTTACAGCCGGAACAGGTCTTTAGCCGGGTTAGTGGTGATGAATTTGTGCTTGTGCTTGAAGAACATGAACATGATGTTATTGAGTCGATGGCTGAACGGATTCTGAGCTGTATCCGTCAACCGGTCTTTTTGCAGGGCGTTCGCTGTGAACTGGATGCCAATATGGGCATTGCCTTATTACCCGAGGACTCGGCAAATGCCCAGGATCTGTTGCGCCATGCTGACCTTGCTATGCATGATGCCCGCAGTGAACTCAAGTCCATAGGGTTTTATCAGAAGCGTCTGGGTGAGCAGGCCGAACGAGGCATGGAGCTGTTCCGTCGGTTGAGTCGGGCTTTGGAAGAAAATCGCTTGCAGCTTTATGTGCAACCACAGGTTCGGCTTGAAGATGGACAATTGATCGGGGTTGAGTCCCTATTGCGCTGGCAGGATCCCGAGTGGGGCTGGGTGAGCCCAGTTGAGTTTATTCCGCTCGCTGAAGAACGCGGCTTGATTCAGGAAATTGGTATATGGGTCTTGCGTGAATCAGCACGCTGGGTTCATCAATGGAAGCAGATGGGACATGCCTTGCCAGGTCGTATCGCCGTGAATGTCTCAGCCTTGCAACTCAACGATCCCCAATTTTTGCAGGCAGCGCTGACCACTTTGCAGGAAATGAATGTGGAGCCGGGGTGCATTGAACTTGAGATCACCGAATCGGCAACTCTAAAGCATCCCGAGGCATCCATCGGTCTGTTACAGAGTCTTGTCCAGGCCGGATTCAGTCTTGCGATTGATGATTTTGGAACGGGCTATTCATCGCTGGCCTATCTGAAGCGCTTTTCCGCTGAAGTTCTCAAGATTGACCAATCCTTTGTTCGAGGCTTGCTGACCGATCCGAATGATCGGGCCATCGTGGCTGCGACCATCGCCATGGGTCAAAGTCTCGGTATGCGGACCCTGGCAGAAGGCGTCGAAACTGAGGAGCATGCCAAAGCACTCAGCATGATGGGCTGTGAACTGGCCCAAGGTTATTTTTATGCCCGACCCATGCCTGCTGAGGACCTGTTCAAGACTTGGCTGGTCGCGAAGTAAAAGGGTTGAAAACAATCAGGATGGTGCTTGGATTCGGGACAGTATGATGACAGTAAATGACCGGAATGAGTTTGATCAGCCTGTTGGTTTTCCTTTGTTGCATTGGCGAGCTCCTGAGTCGCCTGCCCGAATACCCATGCAGGGTCGGTTCTGCCAGCTTGAGCCACTGAATCCGCAACAGCATGGTTTTGCACTTTACCAGTCCAATCAGAGAGATCCGGACGATCGTGCCTGGACCTATCTTCCCTACGGTCCTTTTTCTGATGACACGATGTATATGGAATGGCTGGAGCAACAGGCTGCAGCTCATGATCCTCTTTTTTTTGCCATTGTCGATGGTTCAGGGCAGGCTGTTGGATTAGCTAGTTACTTGCGTATTGATGCAGCCATGGGTGTCATTGAGGTGGGGCATTTGAAGTTCAGCTCTGCTTTGCAACGAACACCTGCCGCAACCGAGGCGATGTATCTTATGATGCAGAATGTTTTTAACCAAGGCTATCGGCGTTATGAATGGAAATGTGATGCCTTGAACCTTCCCTCCCGCCGGGCCGCTGAACGACTTGGGTTCAGGTTTGAGGGCATTTTTCGTCAAGCACGCATCGTCAAGGGACGCAATCGGGACACTGCCTGGTTTTCAATCACAGATGCTGAATGGCCAGTATTGCAAGCTGGCTTTCAGCGATGGCTCGCCCCAGAAAATTTTGATGAGCATGGTCGTCAGCGTCATGGCTTGGCAGAACTGCGTCATGGATGCCTTGATTCTTAATGAAGCAGACGACCATTATCCGTCTTGATGGCTAGGCATCGGTTGTCGTCTCTTTGTTATCAGTAACTGCGTAAAACCCCGCCATTTCCATAGACCCTCATTCTTTTCAGGGGCCCGCGCAAGCGGCAGTCACAGACTGGGGGCGTGGAGGATGTCAAAGGGCATCCTGCACGTAGGTTAACCAATACTCCATAGGGCTCAAAATATGATCTAAGTCAGATTATGGTTGATTTGTGCAAAAAAGAATAACTCAGTGAACACTTGTACTGTTATTATAGTGAACAACCGTAAACTCAGATTGCTTTGTTCTGCGTGGTTGCGGTTGCTGCCTATTATAGAAGAAAGACAGGAGGTGTCATCATGGAAGTAGCTATATTAGAAGCGCCTATCATTAAAGAGCCAATGTTGAACGTTCAACAACCTTCGGAATTGCCGTCACAACCTGTTGTCGGTCCAGAACCTGATAGCGGCACATCCAGATTTTCCTTGCGTAACTGGATCCATGAGCGAGCCATGCAGGGATGGTCGATTCAGGGCCAGAATTCGGATTATTTTGATCGAACGGCACCATTTTGGGATTTTTTACGCGATCGATACTTTCGTGTCTCCACCCGGGGTTGGGAACGTCTGCCGCAAGGGGCGTGCATGGTGATTGGTGTTCATGCCGGAACCTGGTTGACCATGGATGCCTGGATGCTGGTTTATGATTGGTGGAAACAATTCAGGGGGCAGCGCGTGTTACATGGTACCGCTCATGATGTTCTTATGGCTATGCCAGTGCTGGGTACGCTCTTTCGCAATGTCGGCGTTATACCGTCTTCACGTGCCACGGTGAGCGCTTGTCTTGATGCCGGGCATTCGGTAGTGATCTGGCCAGGTGGTGAACTGGATGCTATGCGTTCATGGCGTAAACGCAACAAAGTGGTGCTTGGGGGGCGTCTTGGGTTCGTGCGCCAGGCCATTCGTTCCGGGGTTCCGATTGTGCCGGTTGCCTCCGTGGGAGGAGCTGAGACAGTTTTTGTGCTGACGGAAGGGCGTTGGCTGGCAGATGTTCTGCAATTAAGGCGTTTCTTGCGCAGTGAGATGGTGCCGGTTGTGGCAGGGTTGCCCTTTGGGATTTGGCCAGAGATTTTGCCGAGTCATGTGCCGCTGCCCAGTAAAATCACCCACGAAATTCTTGAGGCCGTTCCTGTTGAACATGGACGTCAGGATGATGAGGCTTATGTGCAGTCTATTTATGCTGAAGTCGAGCATCGTATTCAGGAAGGTGTGCTGCGCCTGGCGGCTGAGCGTCGTTGGCCGGTACTTGGATGAATAGGACAGGCTGATTTTGTTGACGATTCTCCTTATGCTTGCTAGTTTCAAGGGACAGGCAAATTGCCAGGGAGAACAAAGATGGATCAGTCCGTTGATGCTGCTTACGATATAAGGACCTATGTGGAGGGGCGAATGATTGTCCGCTCTGCGCGGGGCCCTTGGCATATGCGATTGACAGAGCGTGCGGGCGATGCCATGCACGGACTAAACGATTTTGATTTTACCCAACCTTGGGTGTTGCTGATCGAGGTTAAAGACTCAGCCTTGTGTTCACGAGAGGCGATCCTGCGCATGCGCTCGGACCTAAGTTTGGATCTCATGCGTTTCCGCAAGGCGACTGCCTGGGTCATTGCTGCTGACGTGGAAGGTTCAGGATGGATGGAAACGGTGCTGCGTCCACTCTATGACCAAATTGGCCCTGTTGCTTTTTTTCAGGATAGGGTTCAGGCAAAGCAGTGGTTGTCTGATCATCTCTGACGGCACGAGAGGACCGTCAGAGATGAGGCTCAGTTCTTTTTCTCGAAAAAAGAACGCACCTGGGCAAAGAAGCTGTCTTTTTGAGGATTATGGGCAGTGTCTTCCCCATCTAGGGCAGCCTGGAACTCACGCAAGAGTTCTTTTTGGCGCTTGTTGAGTTTGACAGGGGTTTCGACCATGATGCGAACCAGCATATCTCCCGGACCGCCACCGCGAACAGGTGTTACGCCTTTGCTGCGCAAACGGAATTGTTTGCCGCTTTGACTGCCTTCGGGTATGCGTATTTTGACCCGGCCATCCAGTGTCGGAATCTCGATTTCGCCACCAAGCGCGGCATCAACGAAGCTAATGGGGACATCACAGTAGAGATCAGCACCGTCACGACGGAAAATAGGGTGCTCCCGCACCGCAATCTGCACATAAAGATCGCCCGGACTGCCGCCTGGACCACCGGCTTCTCCTTCACCGGCCAGCCGGATGCGGTCACCGGAATCAACGCCAGCAGGTATTTTAACCTCAAGGGTTTTTTCTTTCTGTACCTTGCCTTGACCACGGCAGCTTGGGCAAGGATCTTTGATGATTTTGCCCGCACCACGACAGCTTGGGCACGTTTGCTGCACAGAAAAGAAACCTTGCTGCATACGGATGTCGCCACGACCACCACAAGTCGTACAGGTCACAGGCGAAGAACCTTTGCGAGCACCACTGCCATGACAGGTTTCACATTCCACCAAAGAAGGTACTCTGATCGTTACCTTGGTACCATGGACGGCATCTTCCAGGGTTATTTCCAGCGTGTAGCGCAGGTCAGAGCCACGGTTGCTCCGTTGCTGACCACGGCCTCCGCCACCTCCGAAGATGTCACCAAAAACACTGCCGAAGATATCGGAGAAATTAGCCTCGGCACCACCACCAAAGCCTCCGCCTCCCATAGAGGGATCAAAGCCGGCGTGGCCAAGCCGGTCATAGGTTGCTCTTTTATTGCTGTCTGAGAGAATTTCATAAGCCTCACTGACTTCTTTGAATTTCTCTTCGGCAGATTTATCGCCAGGGTTACGGTCAGGATGATGTTTCATGGCAGCCTTGCGATAGGCTTTCTTGATTTCATCATCACTGGCGCTGCGTTCAACCCCTAATACTTCGTAATAGTCTCGTTTGGCCATGATTCACCTGTGTCAAGGGGCCATATAAGGCCCCGTCCTTCGATCGCAAGTTATGCGTTTATTTGCGATCCTTGACTTCTTCGAACTCGGCATCGACGACACCGTCTGGAGCTGCTTCAGCGTGTCCGGCTGGGTTGCCTTGTTGGGCAGCTTGTTCCTGGTACATGCGTTGGGCCAGACTGGCAGACACTTCCGTTACTTCCTTGATGCGTGCTTCAAGCTCGGTTTTATCGTTGCCCTTAAGTGCCTTTTCGAGTTCTGAAACAGCTGTCTCAATGCGGGTTTTTTCATCGGCTTCCATCGTGGCTGCGGCTTCGGACATGGTTTTACGCACAGCATGTACCAGGCCATCGCCTTGATTACGCAAGTTGACGAGCTCAGCAAAGTCGCGATCTTCCTGGGCGTGGGCTTCGGCATCACGTACCATCGCCTGAATTTCAGCTTCGGACAAACCAGAGCTTGCCTTGATGACGATGGACTGCTCGCGTCCAGTTTTCTGGTCCTTGGCACTGACATGCAGGATACCGTTGGCATCGATATCGAAGGTTACTTCGATCTGTGGCATGCCCCGAGGAGCAGGCGGGATGTCACTCAAGTCAAATCGGCCAAGTGACTTGTTCTTGCTTGCTTCCTTGCGCTCACCTTGCAGGACATGAATGGTGACAGCGGTCTGGTTGTCATCAGCCGTGGAGAAGACCTGCGATTTCTTGGTTGGAATAGTCGTATTCTTTTCAATCAGTGCCGTCATTACCCCACCCATGGTTTCAATACCCAGAGTGAGCGGAGTCACGTCGAGCAACAGAACATCCTTGACGTCACCAGAAAGCACCGCGCCCTGGTACGCTGCACCAATAGCAACCGCTTCGTCCGGGTTTACATCACGGCGGGGTTCTTTGCCAAAAAAGGCCTTGACCTTGTCTTGAACCATAGGCATACGGGTCTGGCCACCGACAAGAATCACATCACCAATATCCGAAGTTTTGAGGCCTGCATCTTGCAGGGCAACACGGCAGGGCTCCATGGTTCGCTGTACCAGATCTTCGACCAGAGATTCCAGTTTGGCCCGGGTTACCCGGATGTTCATGTGTTTAGGACCGGAGGCGTCTGCTGTGACATAAGGCAGATTGACTTCAGTCTGTTGTGAGGAAGACAACTCAATCTTGGCTTTTTCAGCAGCTTCCTTTAAACGCTGCATCGCCAATGGATCACCCTTGAGATTGATGCCCGATTCTTTCTTGAACTCTTCAACCAGGTAGTCGATCAGGCGCAGGTCAAAGTCTTCGCCTCCCAAAAATGTATCACCATTGGTAGAAAGGACTTCAAATTGATGTTCTCCATCAACTTCGGCAATTTCGATAATGGAGATATCGAAGGTGCCGCCGCCAAGGTCATACACGGCAATCTTGCGATCACCTTCTTTCTTGTCCATGCCAAAGGCAAGAGCCGCTGCAGTCGGCTCGTTGATGATGCGCTTGACATCAAGTCCGGCGATACGTCCGGCGTCTTTGGTGGCCTGACGCTGGGCATCATTGAAGTACGCAGGAACGGTGATAACCGCTTCAGAAACGGTTTCGCCAAGATAATCTTCCGCCGTTTTCTTCATTTTCTTCAGAACTTCTGCTGAGATCTGCGGTGGTGCCTTGCGATCACCACGTACTTCAACCCAGGCATCACCGTTTTCAGCGCCGACAATCTTGTAGGGCACCAAGTTGATGTCTTTTTGCACGACATCATCCTTGAAGCGCCGTCCGATCAGACGCTTGACCGCAAACAGTGTGTTGGTCGGGTTGGTAACAGCCTGACGCTTGGCAGACTGGCCAACCAGCGTTTCATTCTCGGTGTACGCAACGATTGAAGGCGTCGTACGTGCGCCTTCAGAGTTTTCAATAACCTTGACCTTGTCGCCTTCGAGAATGGCGACACAGGAGTTGGTGGTTCCCAAGTCGATGCCAATAATTTTACTCATGATTTTAGCTCCCGGAGTGTGTTGGGTACACTCGATGGTTTATTACGTCAATAAGATATGCTGCACTGAACATTTAGATGGTGCCGGATTGTCATAATTCAAGATCTAGCCGGCACTTGAAACAACGACAATGGCAGGACGCAAGAGGCGTCCATTCAACAGATATCCCTTTTGATAAACATTAAGGACACTGTTAGGTTCGCATTGACTAGAAGGTTGAGTAGACACTGCCTGGTGCAGTTCGGGATTAAAGGGTTCGCCAACCGGATCAATCGCTTCAACCTGAAATTTGCGTAAAGCATCAACAAACAATTTGTGGGTCAGGACAATACCGTCGCGCAAGCTACGGGTTGCTTCGTCTTCTGGGTTGCTGGCTGCCAGTGCCCGCTCCAAATTATCAACAACGGCAAGCAGTTCTCCAGCAAATTTTTCCAGAGCGAACTTGTGTGCTTGAGCGACATCGCGTTCACAGCGCCGTTGGATGTTTTGAATTTCAGCCTGGCTACGCAGCGTCTGGTCTTTCAGGCCAAGCTCCAGTTCAGCAATACGCTGCTGCAGTGATTCCATGCTGACCGGGTTATTGCCTGCTTCGGTAGGTTCTGTTTGCGACGGCGTTGA
>JAJZUM010000102.1 GCA_021848605.1 Pseudomonadota bacterium
TGGGTAAAGCAGATCTGCTGGGTTCGAAAAATCCTTCATAAAGCTTAATATGGCTGAAGAAACACCCAAAATAGATGACGTTATTCGTCATCAGTGTTTGGGCGCTGGAAGCTGCATACGGATCGCCGATCGTAAAGCTCTGATGCAATCCATGATGGGCACACGATAATACAGGTGTTAAACTTCGTAAAACCCGTTGGAACAGCCATGCAATACAACCCATCATTCGTTGGATACCGCCGCATCCTCACAGACGAGGACAAACTGTGGCTGCATGACCTTGCTTCAAAGTTCACTCTTGAACGCTTCAAGAAGGATACCCGTAACTACGAAGAAACGATTGTGGATTTCGTCTACACGTCCGCGAAGATTGAGGGTAATACCTATGATCGGATCGATACGGACAATCTACTTCGATTGGGTATAACAGCGGGTGGCAAGCAGTATTCTGATGCAATCATGCTCGTCAATCTCCGCAATGGTTTCGAAAGGATTATGACGACCGAAGCCACGACGGAGCTTGATCTTGATTACCTTTGCGACTTGCACAAGGTTCTCATGAAGGACCTGCTCCCCATCCATGAACAAGGGATTGTTCGTACAACCACAGTAACGATCGGAGCCACAACGTATGAGCCTCCTGCTGATCCCGGGCGTCTGCGCTCAGAGATCAAGTTTATTCTGCCTGAGGCAAATAAATACGCTGATCCATTCGAGAAGGCAATTTATTTGCATTGCAATCTTGCCTATTTGCAGGACTTCCGGGATGGAAATAAGCGAACATCCCGCATGATGCAAACTGCTGCGCTCGTACAAGCCAATACGCTGCCATTGTTCTTTAAGGACACGCTGATTGGTAAGTACCAACGCGCCACCATTGAGTATTACGAAACAGGCGATTACACGCCCTATGTTTCCTTTTTTAAGGAAAACTACGAGCTTGCCATTTCAAAACTGCTTGGTGTCAATTCTCCTGAGCTCAGTATTCACGAAACCAAAGAGTTTTATCGGAGGGTATCGTATCTTCCTGATTTGAAAAAATCTGTCGGGGCAGCCCACACATTCTGGATAATCGCTCAAGACGCCATTTCTTCCTGCGGTTCTGCACATGCAGTCAACTGGTCCGATGTTGAACGCCGAGCCATTGTTGAAAGCATTGGACAGAATGGTCAATCGCCTGACGTCGTAGGGAATGTTCTTTGCAAATACAGCCCCGGCGCAAGCTCAACCGAAAAACAACAAGCTATTCTTGATGACATCAAACGGCTTGCACCTGGGCTACAGGCGGAATACGCCCATATGCAAAGCGAAAAGAAATGCTAGGCCCCCTCCCACGAATTACGGTGCGGACATTTCAATACTCATCCGCATCATTGAGGCGGGGAAGCTGCGATTCCGTTTCAACCAACTTGTAATGGATAGCCACAAATGCAAAGACATGCGACAGGATTTCCACTATAATCTCAGGTGGCTATTGATAATAAAACAGGATTTTTGAGGTACAAGGAGAACCGCCATGAAATTCTTTTCCGCAGTCCGTGGACTGCGGCTTTTGTCGTGCTTGTTTCTTATGGTTGCAGCGATTAATACTCATGCTGCCGCAAACGACGATTTTCCAGTGCCGGTACTGGCCAGTGATGCCTCAAGTAGCGACATTGCCAGCCTCGGTTCCAACTGGAAACTCATTCGAACAGATCACTTCCATAATATCAAACTCTACTTGCGCAAAGATTCAAGCTTTCGTGTCTATGTCATCCGACTGACAACCGTTTTTGATGCACCGCTACGCAGTATTGCTGCAGCCACACTTGATGTTTCAGACATGCCCGAATGGATCTGGCATTTGCGCAGCGCTGAACTGATCAAAACCTTGGGTCCGCATGACATCATTATTCATCTGGTGATCAGCAGTCCCTATGGTATTGAAGATCGGGATGCCGTCATTCATACACACGTCGAACAAGATCCCAAAACCAAAGTATTACGGTTGACGACTACGACGGTTGATGGCTATGTTCCCATTGAGCCACCACTGGTTCGTATGGCACGCCTGCAAATGAACTGGACATTCACGCCCCGCCCTGATGGGAAAGTTGACGCTGAACTGATTGGTGTTATTGATCCAGGTGGACGCATCCCAGCTTGGACAGCCAATATCATCCAAAAATCTTCATTGTATTACAGCATCCGCAATCTGATGCATGTGGTTCGGGAAGACCGTTTCGCCCAACCAAACGTGCCCTTCAAAGTTGAAGATCAGTAATTTTTCGATCATCCAGAACTGTTTCGCCCCGAACAATAACGGGGCGAAACAGATTGCCACTGAATTCAGAGGACAGCAAGAAAACAAGCGATTGTTTGGATACACAGTGTGGGCCATAGAAACATATGGCCCAAGCACACTACAAAACATCGAAACAATCTGGTCTGAATAACTCAGACCGTTCTTTAAAACCCAGATAGCTCTTTACATTACACATTTTACACATTACACAGCGCACACAGCCCAAAACAACTCAGGCAGCTTTACGCTTTTCACCTGCGACAACAAGATCCTGGAAAAATTTCTGTGCCTGATCCAAGAGGTCAGCAGCCAAAAGTTTTTCACGGGCTTGTTGAGCCTGTGCCTTCAACTCATCAATCTTAATTTGCTGTGCTTCTGTAACAATCTGTCCGACAAGGCCACGAGCAGCCAACACCCACTCGGAACCTTCTTCGCCATGAGACTGTTTGCCAGCAACGAGTGCTTTTTCAAACTGCTCACGACTCTTCTCTTCGACCAGAGTCAAAAGACCCAGGTTGGCCAGATACACCTGACGACCGAGATCTTTGACGCGCTCTACCAAACCTTTTTGCTCTTCAGCAATATTCTTGAGTTCACCCATGATCATTCCCTTTTTTTGCCCAGTATATACGCCACCAGCTCAGTGGCGATAAGCTATTTTAGGCAAAAAAAAAGAAGAAAGCCTCAATATTGTCCGACAATCAAACAAAAGCAGGTAGATACCGATCAACGGTCATACGTTTTTGAGCGACTTGACGATCTCAGCACGAGCTGAATCGCGGCCTTCCCAGCCGGTCACCTTGACCCACTTTCCTGGCTCAAGATCCTTGTAGTGTTCAAAAAAATGCTTGATCTGAGCCAACAAAAGATCGGGTAAATCCTGTACCTCCTGAATATGTCGATACAAGGGCGTAAGCTTGTCATGTGGAACCGCAATCAGCTTGGCATCAATACCTGACTCATCTTCCATGACCAGTTTTCCTACCGGACGGGCACGAATCACAGAACCTGGAACCACGGGATGGGGTGTCACCACCAAAACATCCAGCGGATCACCATCCTCCGACAAAGTTTGCGGGATATAGCCGTAGTTGGCTGGGTAGAACATGGCCGTACCCAGAAATCGATCCACCACAAGCGCATCAGCATCTTTATCAACTTCATATTTGATCGGACTGTACTGGGCTGGAATTTCAATCACCACAAAAATATCATCTGGTGGATTTTTTCCAGCTGAAACATGGGCATAACTCATTTCAGGTTTCCTTTGCACACATTGGCGCACCGTTTAGAGAAGATAACGATCAGGCGTGATTTTCCTGATCACCAAAAACACCTTCAAATAAAGCCGTTGACAGATAACGCTCGGCAGAATCGGGCAGCACAACCACCATACGTTTTCCTGCAAACTCGGGCAATGCAGCCAGACGTACAGCAGCACACGCGGCCGCACCACAGGAAATACCAGCCAAAATACCCTCTTCACGCATCAAACGCAGGGCAAACGCCATGGCCTCCTCATTCGTCACCGTCTCCACACGGTCGACAAGCCCGATATCCAGATTGGCCGGAATAAAATTGGCTCCGATGCCCTGAATTTTATGACCGGAGGGTTTGAGTGGTTCCCCGCGAAGCGCCTGCGTAATCAAGGGCGAAGCTGCCGGTTCAACGGCAACCGTAATGATGTTTTTCCCGCGCTGTTGTTTGAGATAACGAGAAACACCGGTAAGCGTACCTCCAGTACCGACACCACAAACAAGCACATCAACAGTACCTTCGGTATCATCCCAGATCTCCGGCCCTGTTGTGCGTTCATGAATAGCAGGATTGGCCGGATTCTCAAACTGACGCATCAGGATATGCCCCTCGGGATCAGCAGCAACTATCGCCATAGCCTGATCCACGGCACCCTGCATGCCCCTGGCGCCCTCGGTGAGGACCAGTTCAGCCCCCAACGCTTTAAGAATCTTGCGACGCTCCAAACTCATGGTTGCAGGCATCGCCAACTTCAGGCGGTAACCACGGGCCGCACAAACGTAGGCAAGCGCAATGCCGGTATTACCCGATGTTGCCTCAACCACCGTCATTCCTGGCCGAAGCAAACCGCGCTCTTCCGCATCCCAGATCATCGCTGCGCCAATACGGCATTTAACAGAATAAGCCGGATTTCGTCCTTCAATCTTTGCGAGAACTTCTGCCGATCCCGGTGAAACAACACGGTTCAGTCGAACCAGTGGGGTTCGTCCGATGGAAAGTGAATGATCTGCATAAATGGGCATAACACACTCCTTGAGATTTTTTCAGCTGGGCATACGGAAGAAATACTGCCGATAATAGCGCAGCTCATCAATCGATTCCCGGATGTCATCAAGCGCCTGATGCGTGCTTTTCTTGCTCACACCCCGGACAATTTCCGGATTCCAACGATGCGCCAGCTCCTTGATGGTACTTACATCCAGATTGCGATAATGAAAAAAAGCTTCGAGACGAGGCATGTAGCGATAAAGAAAACGTCGATCCTGGCAAATTGAATTGCCGCACATGGGAGATTTTCTTGGCTCTATAAAGCGCTTGAGAAACTCCAGGGTTGCTTCTTCGGCATCCTTTTCAGTCGTGGTACTACGCCGCACACGATCAGTGAGCCCCGAAGAACCATGCTGACGGGTATTCCATTCGTCCATATCATTGAGGACTGTATCTTTCTGATGAATAGTGAGCACCGGACCTTCGCTAAGTACAACGAGATGAACATCCGTTACAATGGTCGCCATCTCGATAATCCGGTCTGAATCAGGATTCAGACCAGTCATTTCCAGATCAATCCAGATCAGGTGCGTATCACTCGATGCTTGCATGAGATTGTGTTCCTTGTCGACAACGGTCTATTATAGGTAAACAATTGTGACAATGCACCCATTGCCGCGTTCAGGCGATTTTGGTGCCCCGAGATTGAGGAGACCAACAAAAGCTGCATGACCACCACAGCACAACAATGCCAGAATATTCTGGTTCCAAACAACATGGTTTCTCTCCCAGGAAGGGTTGTTGCCCATTTTGGCCGCAGCGTTCTCGTCGAATCCCTTGATGGCAAACAAAACCAGATGTGTCATGTTCGTGCCCAGGTTGAATCTATCGCTGCCGGAGACCAAATCCTCTGGACACCATCGGAGCATGATCAGGACCTTGGAGTCGTCACTGGTTTGTTACCAAGGTTCAACTGTGTTGAACGCAGCACACCACAAAAAGGTCAAAAAATCATTGCCAGCAACCTGAATCAGTGGTGTGTGGTCATGGCTCCCGTCCCGCAACCTTCTTTATCCATGCTCGATGCCTGTATGGTTCTGGCTGAAAACCGCCAGATTCCAGTCCTTATAGTCCTGAACAAAAAAGACTTAAAGGGCCCTGAGGACGACCTCTGGCTTGAGCGGTACCGCAAGATTGGCTATAAGAGTGTGCAAACTCAGGCGAGCCTCGGCCTAGCAGGGGTTTCGGAACTGATTGAAGAACTTGCCGAGGGGCAATGTTTGTTATCAGGAGCTTCCGGGGTTGGCAAATCCTCGATCCTCAACGCCTTATACCCCGAGGCTCAGCAAATGACCCAAATCCTTTCCCTGCGTAGTGGTCTTGGCCAACACACGACAACAACGGCCCGTCTTTTTCATATCAATGCCCAGTGCTGTATCATCGACTCACCGGGTATTCGTGCTTTTGGACTGGATCATTTATCCACAGAGGAAATTCTCCAGGGTTTTCGGGAAATAAGACCGATCATCGGTTCTTGCCGATTTCGCAATTGTCGACATCACGCTGAACCAGGTTGCGCCTTGCTTGAATCCGTGCACTCAGGCACGATTCACATAGAGCGTTTTCAATCTTTTCAAACACTTTTAAAGCAGTCATACCATCATGCCAAGCCCTGAAAAAAGCACGTCCAACCCTCAACACCTGTTTGCCATGAGCTTACTGTGTCTGTGTCTGTTTGCTAGCCAGCAAAGCCTGGCGGATAAACAATTTTATCGTTATACCAATGAGGCCGGTGAAGCGGTCATCACCGACAATCTGTCCTTGCAGGCCATCCATCAAGGCTACGATATTCTCAACAGCCGAATGGAAACCATTCAACATGTTGCAGCCCCACCAACAGGCAAGGTTCTCGAACACATCAAACAGATTCAGGCACAGAAACAAGAGGGGAATGCACTGAGAAAAGCCTATGGTACATCGACCGATGCAACGCGGCTGATGAACGAGCAAATTGCCTCACTGCAGGCACAACTGGATATCAATCGCGCTGCTGAAGATCAGGCTCAGTCAAAACGAGCCGATGATGCTACACGTGCTGCCAATCTGGAGCGGGCAGGACACACCCCTCCAGCGTCCCTGCTCAACCAGATTCAGACCGACAATCAACGTATTCAAGACATCCAGCAGAAAAATGCCGCTCTACGACAACGCATTGCGGATATTCGTCAGAAGTTTGGCAGCATTATTTCCCAGCTTCAGCAGCAAGAAGATCAGGATGCAAATAATGCAGCATCACGCCCCACCTCAACCATTTCCGAATAACGCGTCAGGAGAATATCCGGGTTAAGGTGCAACTGATCAAGAACAACCCTGGACAAAGTACCGACCAGACGTTCAGCCGGAACGCCGGCATCAATGGACTGAACAATCTGTTTGGCCAACTGAAGCAGCAAAGCCATGTCAGGTACTGAACCCTGTTCGGGATTGCCTTCCTGCTCCTGAATGGCGTCAACCATCAGCTCTGGGAACCTCCAGCGACGCGCCAATTCAGCGCCCACATCAGCATAACTACAGCCAAGCAACTGCAGTTCAGAGGCAACGCGCGACTGACCTGCCCAGACCATACGCTGTAGCTGAGCTCCCTTATCCGGAAAAGCCGTAAAAATCAAGACATCCCCGAGGTTGTGCAACAAGCCTACCGTAAAGGCAATATCAGCACTTTTTCGACAGACCTTCGCAAGCCATGATGCGGTTGCAGCCACTTTAAAACTTTGCATCCAAAACTCCTGGATGTTGAATTCCCGTGGAGTCTTGATGGAACTGGTAATCCCGCAGGATAAAACCAGCGTACGCAGCGCATTGAAACCCAGCACAAGTACGGCATCCCCAATACTGGCAATCTTTCTTGATCCTCCATAGGCAGGCGTATTGGCCATACGCAAAACCCGAGCCGAGAGCGTCTGATCCTTGATCAACTGCTTGGCAATAGAATCAATATCAACATCTGGGTCATCAAAACTCCTGATCAATGTTTGAACGACGGCCGAAACAGTTGGTAAATTCTGGCTCGCTTCAAAAATAACGCTGGTATCCGGCATGATCATCTCCTCATTTCGTTCATACAGACTAGAACGGAATACGATGATTTCCAGCAATAATCATCGTAAGAATCTTTGATACAAAATGTGGTCCGTTTCATGTTGATAACTGTAGCCAACTTGATCGAGAAGGGTGCGCAGTTCAGCATCTGAGCGCGCACCCAGTTGCACGCCCATGAGTACCCATCCATACGGAGCGCCGTGATTACGGTAATGAAACAGGGAAATATTGAAGGATGAACCAATCTGTTGCAAGAAACGCAGCAGGGCACCGGGGCGTTCAGGAAACTCAAAGCGATACAAACGCTCATCCTCGAGATGAGCTTGTCCGCCAACAAGATGCCGTACATGAAGGGTTGCCAATTCATCACCACTCACATCAAGAACCTCATAACCATGCCCCCGCAGGGCATCAATGATTTCCTTGCGTTCCTGTTCGCCCTGACGCAATTGCAAGCCAACGAAGACGTGAGCCTGATCTGCTGCATGGGAAAAACGGTAATTGAACTCGGTAATATTGCGCCGTCCAAGCACCTCACAAAATGCCAGGAATGAACCAGGACGTTCAGGAATGGTAACCACCAGGATGGCCTCGCGACGCTCGGTGAATTCAGTGCGTTCAGAAATACCTCGCAATCGGTCAAAATTGATATTGGCCCCTGAGTCGATGGCAACCAATGCCCCTCCCTCAGCCTTTCCCTGATCAATCCATCGTTTTAGCCCCGCCAAGGCAAGGGCACCAGAGGGTTCAGCGATTGAACGAGTATCATCAAAAATATCCTTGATTGCTGCACACATAGCATCTACAGATACCGTTACAACATCATCGACACACTGATGGGCCATCATCCAGGGTCGCTCACCAATGCGGGCCACGGCAACGCCGTCCGCAAACAAACCCACATGATCCAGCGTCACGGGATGACCTGCTTTCAATGCCGCCTGCAGACAAGCGGAATCCTCAGCCTCAACACCAACAACCCTCACCTCCGGGCGCAGATACTTGATATAGGGAGCCATGCCACCAATCAAACCACCACCGCCAACGGGAACAAACACCGCCTCCAGTTCCTGTGGCGCCTGCCGGATGAGCTCAGCCGCCACGGTTCCCTGTCCAGCCATCACATCCCAGTCGTCGTAGGGATGAACAAGAGTCAAACCCTGCTCTTGGGCAAGTTCTGCGGCATAGAGCCGGGCTTCATCGAATTGCTCCCCGTGAAGAATGACTTCAGCACCACGATGCCTGACCGAATCAATCTTGATTTCGGGTGTTGTCTGCGGCATCACGATGACCGCCCGGCAGCCCATCCGAAGCGCTGCCAATGCCACGCCTTGGGCATGATTGCCCGCTGAAGCACAAATTACACCTGCAGACCTTTGCTCTGGACCCAGCTGAGCCATCTTGTTGTAGGCTCCACGCAGCTTGAATGAAAACACCTGTTGAAGATCTTCTCGTTTAAGCCACACAGGATGATTCAGTCGCCGCGACAGCACCGTCATAAAATCCAGAGGGGTTTCCCTGGCTACTTCATAAACACGAGCCTGTAAAATGCGGCGAACCATCGCTTCAACACTGATCAACATGACACACCTGTTTTTGACATCATTGCTATAGCATACTTACAATCAGCAGGATGAGACCACAAAATTCAATCGATACACTGACCAGCGAGTAAATCTGATGGATGCAACAGCCCTGAAAATCAAGGCAGCTCGCGCTGCACTCAGTTATATTGAACCTGACAGCATTATTGGCATCGGTAGCGGCAGTACGGTCAATGCCCTTATTGATGCCATGGCTCAGGAAAATATTCTTATCAGCGCTGCCGTAGCCAGTTCGGAATCGACCGCAAGCAGACTTCGCCAGAATGGCTTCAATGTTGTTGATCTGAACGAGGTTCAGCACCTTGATTTGTACATCGATGGCGCTGACGAAATTGACCGACATGGCTACATGATCAAGGGTGGTGGTGGCGCGTTAACCCGTGAAAAGATTGTGGCTGCTGCGGCAGAACGTTTTCTTTGTATCGCTGATGGCAGCAAACGGGTCGACAAGCTGGGAACTTTCCCCCTGGCCATAGAAATTCTTCCAATGGCACAGCAACTCGTCATGCGCAACTGCACCCGTCTTGGTGCCACTGCACAACTTCGTC
>JAJZUM010000103.1 GCA_021848605.1 Pseudomonadota bacterium
TGCGCTGCAACAAGTCCAGGCAGGGGCCCAGATTATCGACATCAACATGGACGAGGGGATGCTGGATTCCCGGGCTGCCATGGTCGAATTCCTCTATCGTTTGGCTACTGAACCAGAAATCAGCCGTGTCCCGGTCATGATTGATTCCTCACGATGGGAGGTACTGGAAGCAGGATTGCAATGCATCCAGGGTAAAGGACTGGTGAACTCAATATCACTCAAGGAAGGAGAGGAAGAGTTTCTCATAAAGGCGAGGCTATGCCGTCGCTATGGTGCGGCCGTCGTTGTCATGGCCTTTGATGAACAAGGACAGGCCGATACCCTTGAACGCAAACAAGCCATCTGCAGCCGATCCTACCAACTATTGGTCCAGGACGGTTTTCCACCGGAAGACATTGTCTTTGATCCGAACATTTTTGCCATTGCAACTGGCATGGAAGAACACAACCATTATGCGGTTGATTTTATCAATGCCTGCCGGTTTATTCGTGACAATCTGCCTTATGCCCTGACATCAGGCGGGGTTTCCAATGTCAGTTTCTCCTTTAGAGGCAATGAACCCGTTCGGGAAGCCATTCATTCAGTCTTCCTCTACCATGCTATTCAGAATGGTCTGAACATGGGGATTGTCAATGCTGGGCAATTGGCTATTTACAACGATTTACCTGAAGAACTGCGTGAACATGTTGAAGACGTTGTGCTGGATCGACGTCCCGACGCCACGGAACGCCTTCTCGCTATTGCCGAACGCTACAAGGGTCAAGGAGGCGCACAGGCCAGCAGCCAGGATTTAGAATGGCGGCAATGGCCTGTGGGCAAACGGATGGAATATGCCTTAGTCAAAGGGATCACCTCCTTTATCGAAAGCGATACTGAAGAAGCCCGCATTCAGTCCAGTCGACCCCTTGATGTCATAGAAGGCCCGCTGATGTCGGGCATGAATGTGGTTGGCGATCTGTTTGGCGCAGGCAAGATGTTCTTGCCTCAGGTTGTTAAATCAGCCAGGGTCATGAAACAGGCTGTTGCTTATCTGATTCCATGGATTGAAAAGGAAAAAGCCAATGCCAGCAGCAAAGGAACGATTGTTCTGGCAACGGTTAAGGGAGATGTGCATGACATCGGCAAAAATATTGTCGGTGTTGTTCTTGGCTGTAATGGATACAATATCGTTGACTTGGGGGTCATGGTACCTGCTGACCGGATTCTGCAAACCGCTCGCGATGTCGGTGCCAACATTATTGGTCTGTCCGGACTGATTACCCCCTCCCTGGAAGAGATGGTTCATGTTGCTAAAGAAATGCAGCGATTGAACTTTCAACTCCCCTTGCTCATCGGTGGAGCAACGACTTCCAAAGCCCATACCGCCCTGAAAATCGAACCCCACTACCAAAACGATGCGGTTGTTTATGTCGCCGATGCATCACGCGCTGTAGGTGTTGCAACACAGTTACTTTCATCAGAACTTAAACCAGGTTTTGTTGCCGAGCGCCGCCAGGAATACCAGGAAGTCAGAGAGCGTATGGCCAAACGCCGCCCACGAGCCGAACGCCTCAGTTATGAACAGGCCTGTGCCGGGCGTTTTCAGGGCGACTGGAGCAACTACCGCCCCACCCGACCGCAGCAACTGGGGGTTCACGTTCTTGACCAGATTGATCTCAGCAAGCTTTTAGACTACATCGATTGGACTCCCTTTTTCATATCCTGGAATCTTTCCGGAAAGTACCCTGCCATTTTGCATGACGACGTTGTCGGTGAAGCTGCTCGTTCCCTTTATGACGATGCCAGTAAGATGCTCGATACGATCATCCAGCAGGGTAGCATCCTCGCCAAAGCTGTCTACGGTCTATGGCCAGCGTACCGCGAGGGCGATGATATTCGTGTGCTTAACCCCAATGAGCCCAAAGAAATTCTGGCAACCATTCATACCCTGCGCCAACAAAGTGACAAAGTCAGTGGTAAACCCAACTATGCCTTGGCGGATTTTGTGGCTGGCGAAGATCAAGGACCAGACTACATCGGTGCCTTTGCAGTCACGGCTGGACTAGGTGTTGATGAACAGGCTAAGGCACTTGAAAAAGCCGGTGATGATTACAATGCCATCTTGTTGAAAAGTCTGGCTGACCGTCTGGCTGAAGCAGCAGCTGAGTGGTTGCATGAACGGATTCGCAAAGAATTCTGGGGTTATGCTGCTGAGGAAAAACTCGGCAATGATGCCCTGATCAAAGAGGCCTATCAAGGTATCCGCCCGGCACCGGGTTATCCTGCTTGCCCGGATCATACTGAAAAAGCAACGCTATTTCGCCTGCTTGATGCTGAAAGACATACCGGCATGCGCCTGACCGAGCACTTTGCCATGTGGCCGGCAGCCTCTGTCTGTGGCATGTATCTGGCGCATCCTCAATCCTGTTATTTTAACGTGGGCAAGATTGAAGCTGACCAGGTACACGTCTACGCCCAACGCAAAGGCTGGAGCATCAAGGAAGCTGAGCGCTGGCTGGCACCGCAGCTAGGGTACGAGCCGGACTGAGTTAAGAACACGCTCCAGTGTATTGCTGACCACGAGACTCACCGAATGTGACAACCGCTCCAGCAGGTGCTGGGGCTGATGAAAGCGCACTTCCAGCACGTCCGCGGTCTGGGCAGCCTGGCGTAGATGTTCATCACTGGTGGCAATGGCATCGATCAGACCCAGTGCAAGCGCCTGCTGTCCATACCAGTGTTCACCAGTTGCCACTTTCTCAAGATCAAGACCCGGACGCGCTTCTTGTACCCAGTTTTTGAAAAGCGCATGGGTCGATTCCAGCTCTTCCCGAAATTTTTGTCGACCTTCCTCCGTATTTTCACCCAGCAAGGTCAGGGTACGTTTGTAGGCACCTGCTGTGTGCAGCTCAATATCGACAGCGTGTTTGCGCAGCAAACGGTTAAAATTGGGCAACTGAGCGACCACACCGATGGAACCAACGACGGCAAAAGGAGCAGCCAGAACCTGATCGGCCAGGGCGGCCATCATATAACCGCCACTGGCCGCAACCTTATCAACGCAAATTTCCAGCCGCAGCCCTGCCTGACGCAAACGTTTAAGCTGCGATGCCGCAAGACCATAGCCATGCACCACTCCGCCCGGACTTTCCAGCACGAGCACGACTCGATCCTTATCGGTACGGGCCACCTCAAGCACGGCCGTGATTTCTTCACGCAATCGAGCTACAGCCGATGCCTGGACATCACCTTCAAAGTTAAGGACAAATACACGGGCACGATCAGCCTCATCTTCTTCCTTGATCCGCTTTTTTTCTTGCTTCCACCAAAGCTTCAGTGCTTTGTCATCCAGTAACCACTCCTGCAGATTCTGCCGATAGGAACGATAGTGTTCATTTAATGAGCGAATCTTCAGGGTGCCCGAGCGCGGCATGGCCTTACGTGCTGAAATCACCAACAACAATACCACCGTGAACGCCACAACCAAGGTCACCACCTTGGCCAGAAACAGAAAATAACTTGCCCACATCATTGACCATTAATCCTCTTGAGTAAAATATCCGTGTCCCAGCACCCGCTGACAGTGCTGGTCAATCAATAAACGCGCCAGTGTTCCTTCGGGAGCGACCCGATGCCGTTCACCAGGATGAACCCACTGCGCCCGTACGAGTTCTGCAGGATCCGGGTTGAGGATACCTCGCTCATATTCAGCAAGAAAACCCAACATCAACGAATGCGGAAAAGGCCAAGCTTGACTGGCCACATAGCACAGGTTGGCAATTTCCAGTCCGGATTCCTCAAAAACCTCGCGGTGTACCGCTGTTTCAGCTGTTTCACCCGCCTCCACAAATCCAGCCAGACAGCTGAGTATGGGCTGGGCAAAGCGCACACCTTCTGCCAGAAGCATTAAGGGGCCTTGCGTAACCAGCATAATGACACAGGGATGAATGCGTGGATAGTAATCCAGTTGGCAATCCTGGCAACGACGGGCAAGTTCATGGAGCAGCATTTCGAGTTGTCGTCCGCATCGGGAACAAAACCGATGATCACGATCAAAGCGAAGCACCTGTGCTGCACGTGCCAGCAAAGCCTGCTGCATGGGACTAGCCAACAGGGCGCTTCGCAAGGCAACACGCCGTGTTGCCTTGATGGATGCTGCCTTGATGGATGCTTCATCGACCTCAGCAACAGCCACGGGTTGTCCAAACCAGGACCCCAGCATTAACCCTTCAGGTTCAGCGCCCAAAACATGCACAACACGATCATGGGACCAGAGCCATCCGGAGACTTCTGCATCTCCGAGCAAATACCCCCGATCAAACAGGATCCATTGCAAACGATAACGTTCCTCAGGCCAGTTTAGCTCGGGCGTGAGTTCAGTCTTCATGGGGTTGCCAGTTCCATCCTGGAAAGTTGGAACATTTCACGGACACTATCCTCAGCCAACAACAGGATGGAATCTCCCATAGGTTTGTTGGCCTCCATACTCTCCAGAAAATAATCAACACTTGAAAGTGCATCCGCCAGAAGGTCTAGTTCCTCAGCCGAAGGTTCACCCTGAAGATGTTGCAAACGCTGATCGACAAAATGACCAATCTGCCTCAGTACCCACGCTCCGCGGGGCACACCAAGAAAATCAAGTCCGCCCGCCACCGATACCAGCGTCGGCACTACATTTTCCAACTGCAGGACATCCCAGTTGGCTTCCATGTAAGCTGTAATACCGCGTTTAGCAATCGACATACCCGAACGTGATTCCGCAACGAGCAAGGTTCTGGCCTGATCCAGCTGGTGTATCGAGATATTCTGGTTTATAACAGGCGCATCCATACCAGGTGTTACGTCCTTGAGCAGACGAGTCATTGCATTCTCAACAGCCAAGAGAACATCAACCAGTCCATTAAGATCATCTTCCGAAGGTTCACCGGTCCAACGTGCCACAACATCAGCCCAATAAGCCGTACGCTGACTAATCTCATGCTGTCCCAGCATGAGTAAGGTTCGGGAAAGACGACGAATCTGCTGATCCATCGGCTCGGTTTCTCCCATCCTTGAAACACCTCGCGCCATCAGATCAAGCGAATCCCTGATTTGTGCCATTTCTTCCGCGATAACGGAAGAAACAGTCTTGATGACAGAACTGCCCGGTCCACACATAATGTCGTATTCGGCAGTCAATCGTTCCTGGTTAAGAACCCTTTCAGAAAGCGCATAGGATGCACGTATCTGATTACCGGTAACACCCGATGAACCTAGGGCCGTCAGGTACAGGGCGGTAGGTAGCCATTGCGACTCTTGTGGGACTTTGCCTTGAATCAAGGCACTGAGCATACGCTCAACCTGAGCCAGCCAGCGTTTGCGCTGCGGGGTAATCGCCACTCCAGTAGCCAGAGATTCAACCGCGGCAGCAAGAACCATCAACAAATCGGCAAGCGTTTGTTCCGTCATCACCAGCATAAGTTTACGCAGAGCCATCTGCATCATCATTAAATGCCCAGGATCATTGCTATCTTTAATGACTCCCAGTAGACCGATCTGGAATACATGACGCGCACGGCGGAACATTAACTGTCGCTGTGAATCCGGTACAGGCTTGCGTACACCCGCCAGCCCTGGGCGAAGTGGAATATCCGTCAGAAAAAGATCATCACCAAGTACCGCTTTTCCAAGAGCTGATCGAACCCGATTCATGGCTGGCACCAGCAACTGCGGCCACGCCATATCCTTGATCTGGACATAATCCAGGTAACAGTTCAGCATGGTCAGAGCATAACCCACCGCTTCAGCCTGAGGCAGATGCCCATCCTGGCGACCCGGAGCTTCGGCCCATGCCTCAACAAGGGTCCGGCAATCCATCACCATGGCGTCCGCCCATTCCAGACCCAACATGTTGAGCGCACCCCATACCTGCCAGAGCAGTTGGCTCGCCTGCTGTCGTCGGTCCTCGGCAGGCTCTTCCAGATAAGCCTCCAGATGAGACTGAATAGTGGCCAGGGCCTCATCCAGTTCGGGTTTGATCAGATTGAGCATGCTCCAGCGTGTACCTGAGCTCATAGAAACATCCTAACAGGGGTCTGACGTTGTCAAAAAATATGATATAAAAAGATTTAAACCCTTACAGTGTATCACATGAGCGTCATCATGCTGTTGGGTTGTGAACAACTCAGCGGGACGGGATCGTTATAAATCTGACCTGGGATCGACAAATAGCTATTGACCGGATCTCATACGCATTTGGATGAACCCGAGGCGTATGATGGAATCGAAGTGCACATTTTTTGATTTTTTCTCAGACCTTCCTGACCCACGGATTCAGCGATGTCGTAAACACGATCTTCTGGACATTCTTTTTTTGTCTGTTTGTGCGGTCTTATCAGGCGCAGAAGGTTGGGAGTGCATTGTGGGTTTTGGCCATGCCAAGCTTGAATGGCTGCGTCGTTTTGTTCCGCTTGAACATGGCATCCCCTCTGATGATACGATTGCACGCGTGATCTCGAGGTTGGACTCCGAAGCCTTTAACAGGTCTTTTCTTGGCTGGGTTCAGGCGGTTGCCCCGCAACCGGCTGGCGATGTGATTGCGATTGATGGAAAGACGATTCGGCGCAGCTTTGATTCGGCTCGAGAGGTCCACGCACTCCACATGGTCAGTGCTTGGAGTTGTGCGAATCGCCTTGTTCTGGGTCAACAACGAACCTCAGAAAAATCAAATGAGATCACAGCAATTCCAGCGCTTTTATATCTCCTGACCCTGAATGGATGCATTGTCACGATTGATGCCATGGGATGTCAAAAGCATATTGCCTCACATATTCGCGACAAGCGGGGACACTATGTTCTGGCGTTCAAAAAAAACCAGAAACATCTGTATGAAGATATTCAAGATGCCTTTGAAGTGGGTACCTTAGCCCAGAAAGCGGCCTATGTTGAAGCCCTCGACAAAGGTCATGGTCGCATTGAACGTCGATGCTGCTGGGTTCTGGATGCCAAGAAAGCTCCTGAGGCTATTTTGTGGCCAGGTGCAAAAAGCGTGGTCAAGATTCAGTGCGAACGCCACATCGGCGACAAAACGACACGTGAGACGCGGTATTTTATCAGCAGCCTGGGTCGGGAGCCGGAACAAATACTGGCGGCAGTACGCTGTCATTGGGAAGTGGAGAATGTGCTGCACTGGGTCTTGGATGTCAGCTTTCGTGAAGATGACAGCCGCATTCGTCGCGAGCAAGCCGCTGAAAACATGGGTGTTCTCAGAAAGATGGCTCGAAACATTTGTCAGAAAACGCCAACAAAGCACAGCAACAAAATGAAAATCCGGGTCTGTGGCTGGGACGACAACTTCAGGGAAAAAATGATTTTCGGGTTCGCAAAATCATAATGATCTTGCCCTGAACGACTCGGATCTATCCCTGAATCCATTAGAGACTACGGAAAGATCCAGAGCTTCCGCTGCTATTGATGGCGGCTTTTTTGTTTAAATTGGACGGACAAACCGTTGCACGAGTTGCTTTCGCTTCCCTCGTCTTACAATGCTTGACGCCCGTCCCTGCCGGTGTCAGTACCCATCCGATGAGCCTTTTGTAGGGTAGCATAAAAAATAAAACACCAATGAAATCAATTGAATTTCATCTAAAACAGCGGAACTTGGTTGGCAAGTTTATATAAAGGCATATTTTTTGCTAAGATTTGCGTGCAAATATAAAGATGACAAAAAATCTTTTCGTGTAGATGGAGAAAGCAAATGAATCGAACCATTCCAACATCTCAGCCACTTATTCCAACCATGGCGATTGGAGCTGAAGAGCTATTTTCAATTCCTGAATTGAACGTTCCAAAAAAACTTTCTGTCGTATCGTTTAGTGTAACTACTTATTGCAATTTATCGTGTAAAGGCTGTGGGAGAAGCATAGATATCTCCAATGGAGTTCATCACGATGAACATATGTCAGCTGCCAATTTTGAGAAGATTCTCGATCATTTGCCGCCAATGGGTCTTGCTGTGTTACAAGGGCTTGGTGAACCAACCCTTAACCCTGAATTTATCGAAATCTGCAAGATTGCCAAAGAATCCGGCAAAATCGATAAAATCATGTTTCATACAAATGCTGTGACTCGTGGTGTCAAATTTCTGGCGAAAATTACTGATTTTGTAAATTGGTTTGCCGTTTCTGTTGATACCCTAAATGATGATTTTGTAGATCAGACCCGAACAGGAACATCCGTATCAAAACTGAAGCGAAGACTTCATGAAATGAAAGACGCTGGGCTAAATTTTGTCATCAACATGGTTGCTAGCCGATACAATTACCATGATATTCCAAGCACATTAAAAATCTTAAACGATATTGGGTGCTTTAACGTCAATATCCAACTTTTGGAATCAAATGATTTAAATGATCCAGGAGTATTATCAAATTCTGAAGTAAATGCGTTGCGAATAATTCTCCAAATTTATCAATCTTCACTTCCTCGTCTCACTGTTTCCCTTCCTCAGCGAGGGCGGGAAGTTAGGAATGATCATCATTTTTGTAATGTTGGGGCACCAATTTTCGCTCCAAATGTGCTTGCTTCAGGATTTTTAACTTTATGTTGTCGTTCAACGGACTCAGCTAAATTCGGAAAAATGAACCTTATTGATCAATCTTTTGAAGAAATATGGAATTCTACAGCAATACGTCGATATCTTAGAGATTTCATTGTCAAAGGAGACAAAATGTGCGACGGTTGTCAGCACTATAACAGATCAGTGATTTCAACGGATCTCATGAAATCAGACCCTGATGAACGAGCAAAAAATACACTACTACCTGCAATTAACATGGCTGATAGCATTGGGGATACACCAGCTGCATTAAAGTTTGTTAATGAATTTTTGCAAACATACCCAAATCACAAAATAGGTCTTGAATTGCTAAGACTAGTAGAGGTTCGAATGAGTCAATTCTCCTAGTGGAGAGACATGTTTGTGGTTTGGTGTGTGTTTTTTTTCGAGGGTTTGATCGACCTAGTTTATGCTGGTAAGTGTTTTTGGCCAAATCAGCCAAGAGGGAGTGAAGCACGCTGTAGGACTGAACAGCGAGAAGCATGGCTGGGATAAGTAACGTAGTTTGGAGTGTGCGGAAGTTCGGTTAATACGTTGAATTTCGAACTTCTGTGTTCCAATCAAGCGTCGAACATGATGCCGACCGCCAGGGGGCAATGCCATTAAGATAAGGGAAAAAGACTTGTATACTCAACAGGTTGTCGATAAAATAGTGCCATCGCTAATTTTTGAGAAACCCAAATATGACTGCCGCCCGAATGTTGCCCGAATGTCTATAGTAACGTTCTTTCAACCTTATCTTCGTACATCCACTCCGAAGAGTTTGCGAAGACAGCACGTTGCTCGGAGCGAAGCTTTACACGAACTAGGAAAATGCCTCTGCCGCAATTGACTGCGTTTCTGATTAACGGCATTAAACGCAGCATCCAAACTGAACTGATTGATTTTTCGAACTTTGTCTTAGATGACACGTCGAATTCCAGGACCATGACTGCCAGTGCGCTGTGCCAGGCACGACGACACTTCCATCC
>JAJZUM010000104.1 GCA_021848605.1 Pseudomonadota bacterium
AGCACGAATATCGGGTCGACGGCGGACCAAGGATGAAGGAAGGCTAAGCACAGGCGAAGCTGTATGGACCAGATCAGCTAAATGCAGGGGCTGGGCGTGCATGTGATCGGGCGTCTGTCCGGTGAGTACAGCCAGTAAATCCAGACTCGCTTCTTTCTGCTTTTCCCAAACCGGTATTTGTGCCGCAAATTGCTTCTCTTGCTGTTGTTGTTGCAACAGATCACTCCGGGTATTAAAACCCAGAGCCAGCCCCTGTTGTATCGTACGGGTCAACTGCTGGCTCTGCGAAAGAATATTTTGAGCATCGTGCAATGAGTCCTCAGCCCAAGCCAGTTGTATGGCAGTAGCAGCAATCGTGCCAGCAAGTGCCAGTCGGGCCGCATCGTATTGGGCGGCAGCGAGCGTTTCTTGCGCCTGAATACTGTAAAGCAAAGCATGGTTAAGACCAAAAACGTCAGGGGCATAGGAGACGGTAACCTGTGCTGTATGCAGTGTATAAGGGCTGGCAGGAGACTGAAGTGGAGAGGACAATGCACTTGAGAGCGTCGATCTTTGTCCCGAATATCCAGCACTCAGATTCGGCAGAAGGCTGGATTTCTGGGCCAAGGTCAGTTCATGGGCTGACTGAAGGTTTGCCAACGCTGCCTGCAAGGATGGGTTATGCGTCATTCCGTCATGAATCCATGCCTGAATCATGGGTTGCATCCACAAGGATGATGCTTTGGCATCAGGGACCAGCGCAGGTTCCGCAATGGCTTGATGACGCTGAAAGTGATCAGGAAGTTGAGCCAAAGCCGTTGTCGCCGGAGGAGGCGAACTACAGCCCACAAGAAAGACCACAAGCAGCAAGATCAACGGCAAATTGGCTGTGGTCATCAAGATTTTCTCCCTGATTCCAGGGATGGATTGGCTGTCGCTCGATCTGCCTGACGGATGGAACGATGAATCAGCGCCAGCAAGGGGGGCAGAACAACCAGCATCAGAATAGCGCCAAGGGCAAGGCCACCCACCACAACCGTTGCCAAAGGGCGTTGGACCTGACTGCCGATACCGTGAGAGAGCGCGGCTGGAGCAAGCCCGATACAGGCGGACAGAGCGGTCATCAACATGGGACGCATGCGTTGACTGGCAGCCTGCCTCAAGGCCATATTCGGTTCCATACCGTCCCCATGAAGTTCGTTGAAGTAGGACAGAACCAGAATACCATTCATCACGGAGACCCCGGATAATGAGATAAAGCCAATGGCTGCAGAAATGCTGAACGGCAGGTGCGTGAAATACAGCGCTAGAATGCCACCTGCAGCAGCAAGCGGGATGCCTGTCAAGGCCATCAGGCTGTCTCGAACCGAGTTAAACATGGCATAAAGCAGCGCAAGAATCAGGCCAAGACTGACAGGCACCATGATGGCAAGTCGTTGACGCGCCTTTTGCAGGTCTTCAAACTCACCGGCCCATACAAGACGATAACCGGGTGGGAGTTTGACTGCGGCGGCAATACGCTGACGGGCCTCACTGACCGTGCTGCCAAGATCACGACCACGAACGCTAAACTTTACCGGAATGTATCGCTGCGTGCCTTCGTGATAGATATAGGCAGCACCTTCGTCCAGACGAATATCTGCGACACTGCTCAGAGGAACATAACCGGTTGTACCATTGGGCATCATCCACGCAATGGGAAGGTTGCGTATTTGAGCCAGGTTCTGTCGCTGATCCGCTCGGACACGCAGCATCAGGCCAAATTGACGGTCACCCTCAAGAATTGTGGTCGCGTTGACGCCGCCAAGAGCTGCTTGAATGACGGTATTAATGTCTCCGGTATTTAGGCCATATCGCGCTGCCTTGAGCCGGTCAATGCGAATATCCAGGTTGGTTTGACCAATGAGATGGAAAATTCCCAGATCGGAAACGCCCGGAACGCGTTGCATCTGATTTTGAACTTCACTGGCCAGACGCTCCAGGACGTCAAGATTAGGACCAATGATTTTTACTGAATTAGCGCCCTTGACGCCCGAGAGTGCTTCTTCAACATTATCCTGGATATACTGGGAAAAATTGAAGTTGATACCTGGCAGAGCTGCTTTGAACTCATTCTGGATTTTCTCGGTGAGTGATGCTTTGGTTTCCCCGTGTGGCCATGAATCCTGTGGTTTAAGCGGGACAAAGAGTTCTACATTGGAAAGCGGTGAGGCGTCACTACCATTGTCCGGCCGGCCATGTTGGGAAACTACGGTAATGACTTCGGGATGTCGCATGAGGATGTCGCGCATGACGCGTGTTGCGTGCATGCCATCTTTTAGCGACAGGGTTGGTGGCATCGACGCCCGTATCCAGAAATTACCTTCTTCAAGACTAGGCAGAAATTCAGAACCAAGTCGTGGTGCTAACCCGCTACAAACCAGCAGAAGCAGAATGCTCATACTGACGATGATACGACGGTAACGCAGCGATTTTTCCAGCACATGTTCATAGATGGAACGCAAGGAATGAACCAGCCAGGTTTCTTTTTCCTCAATGTGTGCCGGAAGCAACAGGGAGGCGAGAACCGGTGTAAACGTAAAGGTAGAAATCAGAGCGCCCATCAGGGCATAGGCATAAGTACGCGCCATAGGTCCGAATATCTGACCTTCAACCCCCTGCATGGTAAAAAGAGGCATAAAGGCTGCAACGGTAATCAGTGTTGAAAAAAATACAGCTCTGCCAACTTGATGCCCTGAAATCATGATGATGGATTGACGTAAGTTCCAGGGGTTCTTGGGTCGACCACGTAATCCATCTTTGGCAAGATCAGCATTACGGATATCTTCCTGGGCATGGATGGGCTTTTGCAGGTTACGAAAGACGTTTTCAACCAGAATAACTGCAGAATCAACAATAATACCGAAATCAACAGCTCCGATGGAAAGAAGATTGGCATCCTCGCCTCGCCAATAGAGCATGAGGGTACTGCAAAGTAGTGCGACCGGAATGTTGAACCCTACGATCAGGGCTGATCGTAGATCACCAAGAAATAACCACTGAATGAAGAAAACCAGCAAGCATCCGAAGAGCAGATTGTGCAAAACAGTATGGGTCGTCACCGCTACCAGCTGACTTCGATCATAATAGGGGACAATGTGAACCCCGGGCGGCAGACTGCCATCGTGATTCATGGTGGCGACCATTTTTTTAATTTTGCTGATCATCTCATTGGTATGCTGGGTTCGGCTCATCACGACAATGGCAGCGACAATGTCATCTTGATGATCACGGCCGGCAATACCCAGACGCGGTAGATAGCCAACATGGACTGAAGCGATATCCTTGATGTAGAGGGGAATGCCATGATTCTGGCTAACAACAATGTTGTTGATGTCGGTAATCCGGTTACCCTTGGTCAGATCATCGTCGCCACCATCATTAATCAGGCCAATGCCACGAATGTTGACTGTTTGCTGACCAACAGTGATGTCTCGACCACCTACATTGATATTGGCATTGCCAAGAGCAGCAAGAACCTGCGACATGCTGAGATGGTAGGCTTGCAAACGGTGCATGTCCACGGACACATCAAAGGTTTTTGTCGTACCACCCCAACTGTTAATTTGAGCGATACCAGGAATGGTGCTCAAGCGCCGGGCAATGACCCAGTCCTGAACCGTACGCAGATTGCTCAATCCAAAATGAGGAGGACCAACCACCTGATAGCGGTAGATTTCACCAGTCAGGCTTGATTGCTGGATCTGTGGTACCTGATTGTTCGGGAGGCTGACATTCTGCTGTAAGGCCAGCGCCGCCTGAGTATAGGCAAAGTAGTAATCGATACCATAACGAAAAGTCACCCGAACAAAACTCAGGCCATAAAACGATGTCGAGCGGATATTGGCAACCCCGGGTGTAGCATACAGTCCGATTTCCATCGGAGTAGTGTAATAACGTTCCATCTCTTCAGCAGACAAACCTGGCGCCTGGGCAGTAATCTCAAGAATGACGGGCGCAGGATCGGGATAGGCCTCAACATTGAGATGGCGCACCGCATCGAGCCCCATCGCCAGAAAAACCAGCAGAATACCGAGAATAAGTTGACGACGGGACAAGGTAATAATAAGAAGAGACTTGAGCATGCTTCAGTCATCTCCGCTGGCATGAATAATGTTACTCAGATTGATAGCACCTTTGGTAACAACGATATTCCCTGGACTGATGCCATCCATAATTTCAGTCCAGCCTGAATCAGATAATCCAGTGTGTACCTGATGGGCTACAAAGATTTTTTGATTCTGGGTGGTCCATACGGTGGTACTGCCATCAGGTTCATGAACAACGGCATCATCAGGAACAGCAAGTACTTGATGATCCGGACCGTTCTGAATCTGCATGTTCAGCATCATACCAGGATGAAGTTGAGCCGATGGATGGTTCAGTATGGCGCGAGCCAGAAGCGTATGACTTTGGGGATCTTCACTATAGGATATGTACACGATCTGGCCATGAAGCAGGAGCTGTGGTTGATTCAGTGGATGGGCTTTGAAAGGAGCTCCTGGATGAATTCCCACAGCATCTTCGGGCAAAGCAGCGTCGATCCATAGTTGATTGGCCGATTCAAGGGTAATGGGTGCAGGTGTGCTGCCAGGCTGGGTAACCAGTCCAACTTGAGCCTGTCGATCAATCACAAGTGCGTCCATAGGGCTGGTTATGGCCAATACACGATCAACCTTGCCTGAGTGTTCCAGACGCTTAATTTGCGATTCGGAAAGACCCATGCTGAGCAATGTCTGACGGGCAGCTTTGGCGTTGGCATTAGCAGTGCTGAAATCGGACTGAGCCTGTTCCAGATCTTTCTGGGCAATTTCCTGGATGCTCATCAGGGCATGATCGCGTTGTAGGGTCAATCGGCTCAGATGAACGTTAGCCATGGTACCCAGATAACTGCTTTCTGCCTGAATCAGATCCGGGCTATTGATGGTAAACAGGACTTCCCCACGTCGTACCCGTGTACCAACCTGAACATCACAGGAAACAATGCGTCCCGTGTAGCTGCTATAGACTGCTACGGTATGATTGGCATCTGCATTGATCTGGGCGGGAACGTCCAGCCAGTCCCTAAGCACATGTTGCTGAGCTTTGGCAAATTGCAAGGAGGAAATCTGTGATGAGTCGAGATGCACCTGGCCTGGCGGTGTCAGATCTGAAGGATTCAAGTTCGGCTGTTTATCGTGAGCATGACAGCCACTGAGAAAAAAACAGCCGATCAAGGCCGCAATGCAATAGGCGATACGATCATTCATGAGGTACAGGCCGTAAAACAACTTTGCAGGTAGAATAACATGCAAAGCTTACGATCCCCTTACAACGCACCTCGTCACCATGAAATTCAAATCAACGCAATTTAGTTCATGTCAATCAGAGTTCGGTAGAGAGGCAGTAGAGCAGCTTTGCCAACGGTAGTAAATGTGGTCCAACCAGTGCCTTACCCGAGGTCATAATGGCCACACTACTGTTGCGCTGTGGGTCAGCCCAGCAGAAAATATTGGTAAATCCTAAATGGCCAAAGGCCCTAGGCGTATTCGGACCAAAAAGTCCCAAGGGTTTCGAGCCGAGCATGAAACCCATTGAATAACGCATAGGCATCAGCAGTGAAGCATCGAGTTCCGGTTTTTGGGCTTCCAGTATGGCCCTGCGAACGGTCTCTGGTTTGAAAATCTGCTTACCCTGATAGACTCCACCTTGGCGCAGCATTTCAAAAAATCGACAGGATTCTTCAGCGGTTGCAAAAATATTTCCAGCAGGAACAATAACTTCCATGAAACGTGGGTCATTGCAGACATCGACAGCAAGTTCAAGAGAACCCCCAAGAATATTGTAAAGGTAAAGATCAAGGGGAAATACCGGTTTAATTCCGGTGGCATGATTTTCAATCACACGATGTCGAAATTCGGGTTCGATACCATAATTAAAATGTCTCATGCCCATGGGTTCACAGACAACCTCTTGGAGCACGGTTCGAGGAGAACGCCCCGTGACACGACGAATGAGTTCCCCGAGAATATAACCTGCGGTTATCGCATGGTAGGCAACCCGGCGACCACTGCGGGATACCGGACGAGCAGCACAAAGCATACGAATTATTTTTTCTTCGTCAAAGAGCAGTTCCGGATCGACCTTACCTTCGAGACGGGGAATCCCCCCCCGATGAGTCAAAAGATGATAAATGGTTGCATTTTGTTTGCCATGTACGCCATATTCAGGAATGTAGTGGCTGATTGGGTCGGTCAAGTCAATCAGATGTTCCTGATTCAACCAGTGGATCAGCATGGCGGTAACAACTTTGGATGCAGAAAAAAGACAAATTGGGCTGTCTGGCTCGGCCAGAACAGCGCTTTGCGGCGAGCCGACATGTGGTCCATATCCTTTGGACCAACCTAAGGAGCGATTGAGTACAATCTGTCCCTGATGCCTTAAACAAAAGGTGACAGCCGGGTAAACCCCCGAGCGAAATAACTCTTCAACGGCCTGCCAGATTCGGGCGCGACTGGGTCTGGCAAGAAATAGTTCCTGATCAGAACATTCATTAGTTGCGATACGGGTGACGGAATCCAGATTCTCAGGGATTTGAACCAGATTCATGGAACGAAGCTGCATACTATTCATTTGCTGTCATCCTTGCGTGGTGCGGAATCCTGAGGATTAATTCTGGGGCGGCTGGTAATGAGTTTCCAGAAAGGAATGCGGCTGGCAATTTCACTCAGACCAGAAAGTCGCTCAACGGAATCCCTGAGTTGAACCAGTTCATCGACATCTTCGGCAATTCTGAAGATTACGATATAAAATTCAAAGAGGGCACGCATAACGGATAGCAGTACCAGAAAAGCAAAGGGTGCTGCCATCAATACGAGTAAACCCAGCCACATGGAACTGATGAAGGCCATGAGCACTTGATAGAAGACCAGCCCCAGACAGCCCAGAATGATAATTCCGTAGAAAATGGGCAAAAGCTGTATGGTCAGGTATTCTGTGAAGGAAAAATCAAAAAGTACCCGCAAATAGGCACGTGCATTTTGTTCAATTTCAGCCCAGAAAGCACGAGAATAAACACGTTCAGGAATAATCGGCATGTCAGGATCCACCCTGAAGGTGGACAAGGTCATGCAAAACCTCTGTGGCGTGGCGAGTGGGTTCCACATGCGTGTAATGACGTAGGACGACACCATGCGGATCAATCAGGAAACTTTGCCTCGATGCAAAACGAGTTACCAGCAAGTTATTCAGTACGCCATAGTTTTTAGCAACCTGTCCCTTGGCATCAACCAGAATGGAGAAGGGTAGTTGCAATTCATGGGCAAAATGAGCGTGCGCTTTGAGGTTGTCCTCACTGATGCCAACCACATTCAACTGGTGGCTCTGCAAAACGGGATATAAATCCCGGAATCGCTCAGCTTCAGTCGTGCAGCCACTGGTACCGTCCTTAGGATAAAAATAGATGAGCAGCCACTTGCCTCGATAATCTTTGAGATCACGGAAATTTCCAAATTGATCCTGAAGATGGAAATCAGGCGCTACTTGTCCCAGAAAAACTTCTGCTCGCAGGGGCATACTGACAATCAGCAAAATTGCCACTGCAACGATCGTGCGAATTGAAGCCGACATGACATACTCCTGATTGAAAGTCTTCAATGCAGATTACAGTGGACAGCCAGCATCTTCAAGTACATGCAGGAAATCAGTCGCCATGGGATGGCGTCTCAGGATGGTGTAGAGTGTTTCTCCTTGTTTATTGCGTGCATCCATGCGTCCACCACGTTCCAGAAAAATTTGTACAAAGCGTTCAAAGTCATAAGCACGCATACTTTGATAGGCGCGCCAAAGTCGAAAAAAATCAGGGTCTTCATCGGTAGGGACGGGAATATTCATCCATCCGGCAATCCGTTCATCATCCCAGGCTTCACCAAATCGGGCAGGTTGGGTTCGGCTCATTGTACGATCTCCTTTGGTTCCTTTGGCCATGCTTTTTGAAAACAGCGATAAACACGCTCCTGATCAGTAGGAGGCCAAGGATACAACAAAACTTTTGCTGCAAGTGCCTGGGCATGTTGTTGTCCAAGCTGTTGACTGGTCAGTCCGTCCTTCCATAATTGCAAAAGCAGGTTTCTGCGTTCGTGCTGGAGTTCAGCGGGCGCTTCAAGATCTAGGATATATTCCCATAGCAACAATGCATGTTTGGCATTGAGCGTCTGAAACGGTTCAGAAACTTTTCGCCATCCATTTGGTAACAAACCCGCTTTTGCGTTAAGGTCAAGGTTACTTTGATGGGCTGCAACGAGTTGATTCCAGGCATCCTCTTTTTGTTTCGAAAGGGCCTGGTTGCGGTGTCTGGCCAGAACGCGACGATGCATTTGTTCCTTTTGTTGCAACATCTCCTTGAGACTGCCTGTTAGTTCCATGTTTGCCAGGAGTTCCCGACAAGATTGCATCTTTAAGTCAAAATCTGCGGATTCAGGGTCGAGTTGTTGTATGAGGTCTTTGCATGATTCCTGTTGCTGTTGACTGCGCTGATACACCTGATCACAGGCTGTCTTGAATTGTGGCCAGAGTTCCTGATTGTCCCTGTGTCGGTGTAAACCTATATCTTTCCACGCCAGTTGCAATTTCCGAATTTCTGAAAGAGTGTCTTTGACTGGCTGGTCCTTCTTGAGAATACTTTGTGCTTTTTCAACAAGATCAAGCATAGATTTTCTGTTCTGGCGTTCCTCTCGAAGAATCGCTTGATTCAGTCGATCAAGCTCAGCGCGAACCGCAGCCGTGACGGGTTCTGATTCGCGCAAATGACGACGTATGGATTTCCATTGTTCCTGAAAGCGGCTCAATGAGTCGCGCAGATTCTTCCAGCTTTGTCGATCAAGATCTCTGGTTTCAATGGGTTGAAGTTGTTTACATAATTCATCAGCGTTTTGCCGTGCTTGCTCAACAAGCCGTTGTTGTTCATCACGCCATGGTTTGCATCGCTCGCGAATACGTGCTGAAGTTGCTGAAAATTCTTGCCAGAGTGGCAGCTCTTTCTGATGATCCACAACACCAAGCTCGCGCCAGCTGCGTTGAATTCGTCTTTCTTGCTGCCAAAGTGTTTGTGGATTGGTATCAGAGTCTTCCAGACGTTTCATTTCATCCAGTAACTGTTGTTTCTTTGGTAAAACTGCAAATGAGTGCCAGTCGCGCCATTCGTGAAGTCGCCGTTCTATGTTTTGAACACGCTCTTTCTGAGCATGAAGATGCGGATGATAACGGCCAAGTCGATGCCAGAGTCGCATGGCATGTTCAGAGTGTCCTTCATCAATCAGTTGTTCAATCTTATTAAGCGAATCTTGCCATTCCTGTTCGCTCATACCCGTTTCATGGGCGGCACGTGGATCCGTTTCAGGAGTGGTTACTGGCAGCACTTCAGAATCATTTTCGCTCGGATGATCAGCAACAGGACGTTGAAGTGATTCC
>JAJZUM010000105.1 GCA_021848605.1 Pseudomonadota bacterium
GGGTGACAACATCAAGATGACTGTAACCCTGATTTGCCCGATTGCGATGGATGAAGGCCTGCGTTTTGCGATCCGTGAAGGTGGACGTACCGTGGGTGCTGGCGTCGTTGCCAAAATCCTGAAGTAAAATCGTTGTTCTTGTAAAAGGCCGGAGCATTGTCTCCGGCCTTTTGCATTTAGGGCCATACCGATCGCATGGCAAGATTGGAGATATGATGTCTTCGTGCCCTGAATGTGCTATCATTTGTCGCTTGAAATTCCTGTTTTTGTGCTTGTTGTAGAGGTTCTGAATGTCCGATCTGGCCAGGGATGTAACGCCGGTTTCCATCGAAGAAGAGTTAAAACAGTCCTACCTTGACTATGCCATGAGTGTCATTGTTGGGCGTGCTTTACCTGATGTGCGTGATGGGCTTAAGCCCGTGCATCGACGTGTTTTGTTTGCGATGCATGAGTTGGGCAATGACTGGAATAAACCTTACAAGAAATCAGCTCGTGTGGTGGGGGATGTCATCGGTAAGTATCACCCGCATGGCGATTCTGCTGTTTATGATGCAATCGTTCGCATGGCTCAGCCATTCTCTCTACGATATATGCTGGTGGATGGACAGGGCAATTTCGGTTCGATTGATGGCGATGAACCTGCTGCCATGCGTTATACTGAAGTTCGTTTGGCGCGGATTGCGCACGATCTGATGTCGGATCTGGAAAAAGATACGGTTGACTGGGTTCCTAATTACGACGAAACCGAACAAATTCCCGCTGTCATGCCAACCCGGATTCCCAACCTGCTGGTTAACGGTTCGTCCGGGATTGCTGTGGGTATGGCAACCAATATTCCTCCACATAATCTGGGTGAGGTCGTTGATGCCTGCTTGCACCTTTTGCGGCATCCAGATGCGGGTGTTGAATCATTGATGGAGTTTGTCAAAGGCCCCGATTTCCCGACCTATGGACTGATCAATGGTCGTGCTGGAATTGTTGAAGCTTACAAAACAGGTAAGGGACGTATTCATGTGCGTGCCAGGGCTGTCATCGAAACCGATGAGCGTACGAGCCGGCAAACTATTTTGGTCTCGGAGTTGCCTTATCAAGTTAACAAAGCGCGTCTGATTGAAAAAATTGCCGAACTGGTCAAAGAAAAAAAGATTGAAGGGATTGCCTCCGATGGTTTGCGTGATGAGTCCGACAAGGATGGTATGCGGATCGTCATTGAGCTGAAGCGAGGGGAGTCTGCCGAAGTACTGCTCAATAATCTCTACGCACAGACTCAAATGGAAACGGTCTTTGGCATGAATATGGTGGCTTTGGTTGAGGGTCAACCAAAACTTCTTAATCTTCATGATTTTATTGATGCTTTTATTAAGCATCGGCGTGAGGTTGTGGTACGCCGAACCTTGTTTGAACTGCGTAAGGCCAGAGAACGTGGCCATATCATCGAGGGACAAACGGTTGCATTGGCTAATATTGATGCCATTATTGAACTGATTCGTAACGCCAGCACTCCGGCTGAAGCCAAGCAACAGCTTATGGAGCGAGTATGGCAACCAGGTCCTGTTGTGGCTATGTTGGAGCGGGCAGGCGATACGCAGGCATGTCGTCCGGATGGGTTGGAATCCAGATTTGGCTTACAACAGGACCCGTTAGTCTACCGTCTTGGTCCAGATCAGGCACAGGCTATCCTGGATATGCGACTGCATCGACTGACCGGTCTTGAGCAGGATAAGCTGGTTCAGGAGTATGAGAAAATTCTTGAACAGATTAAGGCGTTGATGCTGATTCTTAACAACCCGGAGCGTCTTCAGGAAGTCATTGAGGAAGAGTTGCTTGAGGTTCGAAACCAATATGCGGATGACCGCCGTACAGAAATTCAGGCATCAAGGCTGGATTTGAGTATGGAAGATCTGATCACCGAAGAAGATGTGGCGCTGACACTGTCCCAGACTGGATATGCCAAGATTCAACCTATTTCCGACTATCGTGCTCAACGCCGGGGTGGCCGCGGCAAGTCGGCCACAGCGGTGAAAGAAGAGGATTATATCAAGCATTTTCTCGTGGTAAGTACCCACGATACCGTTCTGTGTTTTACAAGTGCAGGAAAAGTTTACTGGCTTAAGGTGTATGAACTACCGCTTGCATCAAGAGGTTCGCGGGGACGTCCTCTCGTCAATGTGCTTCCTCTTGAGGAGCATGAACGAGTCACTGCAATTCTGCCTCTTCGTGATTACACTGCTGGACACTTTGTTTTCATGGCAACCGGAGACGGTACGGTCAAAAAAGTTGAACTGGAATCCTTCTCAAGGCCACGCAGCAGTGGATTGATTGCCCTGGCGCTGTCTGATGGTGATGAACTGGTTGGGGCTGCAATTACCGACGGCAGTCAGGACATCATGTTGTTTAGTAATGAAGGCAAGGCAATTCGTTTTAATGAGCGAGACGTGCGTTGCATGGGACGCACTGCTGCTGGTGTTCGGGGTATTGCGCTGGATGATGGTGCCAAGGTGGTTTCCTTGATCGTCGTCCAACCCGAGGCAGAGATATTAACGGCATCCTATAATGGTTTTGGCAAAAGAACGCGCGTTGACGAGTTTCCTCGACATGGGCGTGGAGGCAAAGGCGTGATTGCCATGCAGGTTTCTGAACGTAACGGGACGATTGTCGCTGCATTGCAGGTCCGTGAAACTGATGGTCTCATGTTGATCTCTGACCAGGGTACACTGGTGCGCACACGCGTTGCCGAAGTATCGCTGGTATCTCGCAATACGCAAGGTGTTACCCTGATGCGGCTTGATGATGCCGAGCATCTGATTGGGGTGGTTTCCGTAGAAGATGATCAGACAGTAGAAATTGGGTTGGAAGCTGATCAGGATGCTGATCAAGGATGACCCTGTTACAACACGATGAGGTTGACATGCGCGTATTCAATTTTTGTGCTGGACCTGCTGCCATGCCGCAGGCTGTGTTGAGTGAGGCACAGAAAGATCTGCTCAGTTGGCAAGGCCATGGTATGTCGGTCATGGAGATGAGCCACCGTGGCCATGATTTTGTTACAATTGCTGAACAGGCTGAAACCGATTTGCGTCATCTCCTGAAGATCCCTGCCAACTACAAAGTGTTATTTCTTCAAGGTGGAGCCTCGCAACAATTTGCTCAGATTCCTATGAATCTGCTCCGTGGTTTTGATCATGCTGACTATGTCCTTACCGGAATGTGGTCCGCCAAGGCCGCTGCCGAGGCAAGAAAATTTACCCAGGTTCATGTTGCTGCTAGCGATGAATCCTTTGGGTTCAGGACGGTTCCTGCCTTTGATACCTGGAACCTGAGTGAAAAGACAGCCTATGTGCACTATACCCCCAATGAGACGATTCACGGGGTACAGTTCAATTATGTTCCTGACGTTGCAGCTCCTTTAGTTGCCGATTTTTCATCTTGTCTGTTGAGTGAACCTCTGGATGTCAGCAGATTTGGGCTCATTTATGCGGGGGCCCAGAAGAATATCGGTCCGGCCGGCCTTGTGGTGGTCATCGTCCGCGAAGATCTTCTTGGACATGCCTTGCCAGGAACGCCAACCATGCTGGATTACAAGGTGGCGGCAGAAAATGGTTCCATGTATAACACACCTCCAACCTTCAGTTGGTATTTGGCCGGGTTGGTATTTCGTTGGCTGAAAAATCACGGTGGACTTGAGGCCATGGCAGTGGTCAACCGACGCAAAGCTGAAAAATTGTACGCGTGCATCGACCAAAGCGGCGGTTTTTATCAGAATCCCGTGAGTCCGAGCTACCGGTCGATGATGAATGTGCCCTTTACCCTGATGGACTCGGCCTTGGATAAGACTTTTCTCAAAGATGCTGAAACCGAAGGATTGGTCAATTTGGCTGGACATCGTTCTGTCGGCGGTATGAGAGCCAGTATTTATAATGCAGTACCGGAAGAAGGTGTAGATGCACTGGTCTCCTTCATGCAGGAATTTCAGCGACGGATGGGCTGATCATGCGCAGTCTTGATGAAATTCGTGCGTCGATTGATGCGCTGGATGAGCAGATTCTGCAACTACTCAGCGCCCGTGCCCGCTGTGCCCAAGAAGTGGCTGAAGTCAAAGGCAAGGATAGCCCGGATAAACTTGTTCAGTTTTATCGTCCTGAGCGTGAGGCACAAGTACTAAGAAGGGTTATGGCTCTTAATCCAGGTCCATTGCCTGCAGAACAGGTTGGTCGGCTTTTTCGGGAAATTATGTCGACATGTCTGGCGCTCGAACAGCCGATGCGCATTGCATTTCTTGGCCCGGAAGGAACTTATACGCACGCAGCGGCCTTCAAGCATTTTGGTGGTGCTGTGACCACGGTCCCCTTGTCAAGTATCGATGAAGTGTTTCGGGAAGTTGAGGCAGGAGCTGCACATTATGGTGTTGTTCCTGTTGAAAATTCCACTGAAGGCATGGTGAACCATACCCTTGACTCTTTCATGAATTCCAGTCTGTGCATGATGGGTGAAGTCGAGTTGCGCATTCATCATCATCTGTTAATTGCGGAAGGGACTCAGGTTGGCTCGATCTCGCGTATTTATTCACATCAACAGTCTTTGGCTCAGTGTCGCAAGTGGCTTGATGCCCATTTCCCCAAGGCAGAGCGAGTTGCCGTTTCCAGTAATGCCGAGGCAGCACGGCGGGTACGTGGTGAATGGCATTCTGCGGCAATTGCTGGTGAAACGGCGGGACGCCTTTATGATCTTGTTTCTTTACATGCCAATATTGAAGATGATCCAAACAATACCACACGATTTTTGGTTATTGGTGCCGATCGACCCTTATCAACAGGCCAAGATAAAACTTCAATTCTTGTTTCAGTGCATAATCAATCAGGAGCACTTTACAAGGTCTTAGAGCCCTTTAATCGGGCTGGTATTTCATTGACCCGGATTGAAACGCGGCCATCCCGGACCGACTTGTGGTCTTATGTCTTTTTTATTGATTTTGAAGGTCACCAGGAAGATGCGCCCGTCGTAGCCGTACTGGATGAGCTTCGTAGCCACGCTGCCGAACTGAAAATTCTGGGATCCTATCCTAAAGCCATTTTGTGAGGTTGGTTATGTCCTGTGAGGATCGCGTTGTTCCAGGTGTTCGCCGTTTGTCTCCTTATCTTCCAGGAAAGCCGATTGCTGAACTGGCGCGTGAATTAGGGTGTTCTCCAGAAGGGATTATCAAGCTGGCCAGCAATGAAAACCCGTTAGGGTGTTCAGAACGGATCCATGACGTGATTTTGCAGGGAATGAGAGATATTGCGCGTTATCCAGATGGCTCAGGGTTTGATCTACGCCATGCTTTGGCGAAGTTTTATCAGCTCAGTCCAGAACAGATTACCCTGGGAAATGGTTCGAATGATGTGCTGGAAATGTTGGTACGAACCTTTGTGGCACCTGGCCAATCGGTTATTGTTTCCGAGTATGCTTTTGCCATTTACGCACTGGTCGCACAGGCCGTTGGCGCCGAGGTCACCGAAGTTCCAGCCCTTGACTATGGTCATGATCTTGAAGCGATGATCCAGGCTGTTGACCATCGTACGCGCATGTTTTTTATTGCTAATCCCAATAATCCAACTGGGACATCCGTATCTCATGCGGCCATCAAGGCGGTTCTTGAGAGGATTCCGAATCATGTCATGGTGGTTTTGGATGAAGCTTATTTTGAATACGCTGATCAAGGTGGTATTAACGCTTCGTCCTGGCTGCAACAATTTTCGAACCTGGTCATATGCAGAACTTTCTCAAAAGCCTATGGGCTTGCGGCCATGCGCGTTGGTTATGCGTTATCGGGTCAGGATGTAGCGGGCTACTTGAATCGGGTTCGACAACCTTTTAATGTGGGAAGTTTTTCACTGCTTGCTGCGCAAGCGGCGCTTTCTGATCAAGATTTTGTGCAACAAAGTCGTAACGTTAACCGCAAGGGGCGACTCGTTCTGGCCAAGCAACTAGAAAGCCTGGGCGTTTCTGTTTTGCCGAGTGAAGGCAACTTCTTGTGCCTAGGACTAGGGCGGCCAGCGGTTACCGTTTATCAGCAGTTATTGCAACAAGGCGTGATTGTACGACCTCTTATGGGATACCGTATGCCGGAGCATATCCGCGTCACGGTGGGTACGGATACTGAGAATGCCCGATTTCTGGAGGCTTTTCAAAAAATCTGGGATACACCATGACCGACTGGCAACGTGTCGCCATTCTTGGCTTGGGTCTTATCGGTTCATCCATGGCCCGGATATTAAAATACCAAGGTCTGGCTAAGGAAGTCGTGGCGGCAGGAAGTCGTCGCGCTCATTTGGAACGCGGTATTGAACTTGGAGTCATTGATCGCTATACGCATTCCCTGATTGAAGCCATCGATGGTGCTGATCTGATTGTCCTGGCTATGCCCGTGGGTTCCATGCGCGCCGCATTTGAGGCGATTTACCAGGTATGGAGCCAAGGGCAGCGACCCATTGTGACGGATGTTGGGAGCGTCAAGGGGTCTGTGGTCGAAGTGGCTATTGATGTCATGGGCGAATGGCCATCAACGTTTGTACCGGGTCACCCAATTGCCGGTTCGGAACGGTCGGGTGTTGAGGCAGGCAGCGCCGAGCTGTTCAGGCGCCATAAAGTCATCCTGACTCCCGGTCCGAATACGGACGCTGGTGCCGTTGAGCGTGTCCAGCGGCTTTGGCGACTGTCCGGAGCTGAAGTACTCCAGATGTCTGTCGAAGACCATGACCGGATTCTTGCCAAGACAAGTCATTTACCGCATCTCCTGGCATTCAGTCTGGTGGACAGTTTGGCCCGGGAATCTGAAAATCTGGAAATTTTTCGTTATGCCGCCGGTGGGTTCAGAGATTTTACCCGTATTGCGGCGAGTGATCCGCGCATGTGGCATGATATTGCGTTGGCAAACCGCGCAGCGATTCTGGATGCCATTCAGTTGTTTAAAGCTGGGTTGGGTCAACTGGAACGTGCGGTTGAACAGTGCGATGGTGCGGTGTTGGAGCAAACCTTTGAGCGTGCTAAGAAAGCGCGCGATCATTTCAGTTTTATGCTGGCTTCGACAGCATATGCCAAGACAGGAAATACCATGACTGAATATCATGTTCAACCCGGTGGAAGTCTGCGCGGAAAAATTCGTGTTCCGGGCGACAAATCCATATCGCACCGATCCATTATGTTGGGCGCGTTGGCTGAGGGAGTGACCCACATAGAGGGCTTTCTCGAGGGTGAGGATGCACTTGCGACTCTACAGGCGTTCCGTGATATGGGCGTTCGCATCGATGGTCCGGAAGAGGGAAGCGTTGCGGTTCATGGTGTGGGGCTCTATGGTCTCAAGGCTTCGGAACAGCCGCTCTATCTTGGAAATTCCGGGACCTCTATGCGTTTATTGAGCGGTATTCTTGCGGCACAGTCGTTTTCATCGGTTTTGACCGGTGATGACTCGCTGTCGCGCCGTCCAATGGAACGTATTGCTGCACCACTGCGATTGATGGGCGCAAAAATTGAAAGTACCGGAGATCGGGGCACACCACCGTTACGTATTCATGGAGGCCAGATCCTGCACGGAATGGAATATGCTTTGCCGATGGCATCTGCTCAGGTGAAATCCGGATTGTTGCTGGCGGGTCTGTGGGCAACAGGGACAACGACCATTCATGAGCCAGCACCAACACGGGATCATACCGAACGCATGCTGCAAGGGTTTGGATGTCATGTTGAGGTGGGACAAGGTTGGGCAAGGATTCAGGGTGGACAACGCCTGCAGGCAACCCGGATTGACGTTCCTGCAGATATTTCTTCGGCTGCCTTTTTTATGGTTGCCGCCACCATTGCACCCAATTCAGACATCCTGCTGGAACATGTAGGGGTCAATCCGACGCGAACAGGAGTTATCGATATTTTACGCCTTATGGGTGCCCAGATTGAGATTCTGAATGAGCGGCAAGCTGCTGGAGAACCCGTTGCGGATATTCGGGTGCAGTCAGCGCAGCTGCATGGGATCGAGATACCGGAGCATCTTGTGCCGCTGGCCATTGATGAGTTTCCTGTGCTTTTTGTTGCGGCGGCATGTGCCCGTGGGACAACGATTCTGCGCGGAGCCGAAGAGCTGCGCGTCAAGGAGTCCGATCGCATTCAGGTTATGGCAGATGGCTTGCAGAAATTGGGTGTTGAAGCTGTCCCTACGGCGGATGGCATGGTTGTTCAGGGTGGAGCTTTACACTCGGGACGCGTGGATAGTCATGGCGATCATCGCATCGCCATGAGTTTTACCGTTGCGGCATTGCGCGCTGAAGGTCCCATCGAAATCAGCGACTGTGCCAATGTTGCGACCAGTTTTCCGGGTTTTGTGGAATTGGCACAACGGGCAGGGATTGCCGTTCAAGCCATCGAACATACTGAATCCTAGGTCCTTTTTTTGGGCTTTGGAGATGCAAGGAAGGATAGCTTATGAGTTTAGAAGTGGAACACAAACCCCTGAAAAAGGCTCCCTATGTTCCTGTGATTGCCCTGGATGGACCGACTGCGTCAGGGAAAGGCACCGTGGCATCCCGACTGGCCAGGATTCTCGGATTCCATGTGCTCGATAGTGGGTTATTATATAGAGTGTTGGCACTAGCAGCGCAACATCACGGTGTAGCACTGCATGACGAGCATTCCCTTGAGGTGCTCGCGGGTCACCTGGATGTCCAGTTTCTGGTAGATAGTAAGGGTGAAAATCTGGTGGTTCTTGAGGGAGAGGATGTCTCGCGAACGCTACGCGAGGAGAAAACAGGCTTGGCGGCTTCAATGGTTGCGGTTCTTCCACAGGTTCGTGCAGCCCTCTTGCAGCGGCAAATTGCATTTCGCGAGTCTCCAGGCCTAGTCGCTGATGGCCGAGATATGGGTACCGTGGTATTTCCAGATGCTGAAGTCAAGGTCTTTATCACTGCCAGTGCTGAAGCGCGTGCTGACCGCAGGTACCGACAGTTGAACGATTCGGGAATTCATGCTAGCCTTGCCGACCTCATTGAGGATATACGTCAACGCGATGTTCGTGATACGCAACGTGCCGTAGCTCCATTGCGGCCGGCCAAGGATGCTGTTGAGCTTGATACGACCCTCATGACGGTGCAGGATGCTGTTGATGCGGTATTGGCGCTCGTTGCTCGTAACGAGCGATTGGTGCGTTTTTTGCCAACTCAGTTGCATCCCTGATTTTACGGTGTTGATGGATAAATTGAAGCTGCCTGTGGCCTGTCCATTGACAAAATATTCCTACCGGCGTACAGGTTTGCCGGTCTAGACGGAGCGATGCCGTTCATCGCTGGAAATCATCATGACTGAATCATTTGCTTCCCTGTTTGAAGATAGCCTCAAGGGCCTGGATGTTGAAAAAGGCGCGGTTATTTGTGGTACTGTGATTGCAATCGACGACGACTGGGTTACGGTCGAC
>JAJZUM010000106.1 GCA_021848605.1 Pseudomonadota bacterium
AAGCAAAATTATTAAAATCATTGTTAATAAAGGACAGTGCTTGTCGTTTAAGAATTTCATTGATGATGCGGAAATTGATCTGTCCGAAAATCACTGCACGTAATCCCAGGGGAGAGGCCATGATCGTTTTACCAGAGCGATGTCATTATGGTATGAGCTTTGCAACAGCTCCTTCACGATGAGGAAAAGAGGCTGCCTGTGATGTCTGCCGTCAAAAAACAAGCTTTTGATTTGCTTGAGTGGAAAAAAAAGTCAAATAATCGTCATTTTGATCATTCGTCGCTTTCAGTTTCCGTCACGGGGGCTGAATGGATTGCTGCCCTTCCTGGTGGAGTTGTGCTGATTCAGGCAGATGGCAGGGTATCAGACTGTAATACACAGGCATTGGATATGTTGGGTGCTCCCTTGCTATTTGAACGTTGGGAAGAAGTTATTCATCGTGCATTTTATCCGAGAGCGGATGATGGTCATGATGTGTCGTTGCGTGATGGTCGCAAGGTACGCATTGCTTTTCAGCCCTTGCCAGCAGGAGAGGGGCAGTTGGTTCAGCTCCTCGATGTGACCGAGTCGCGAATCTGGCAGGAACAGGTGGCTCACCAGCAGCGAGTACATGCCTTGGGTCGAATGGCGGCTAGCCTGGCGCATCAATTGCGCACACCACTCTCCACAGCCACATTATATGCAGCACATTTGCGTAACCCTGAGGTTTCCGAAGTGCACCGACTTCGCTTTGCGGACCAGTTGGCTCAGCAACTTCAGGTGATGGAAGCTCAGATACGTTCACTGTTATTACTGGCCAAACGAGAACTTCCTTTAACAGATCGCATTAATGTGCGGGAATGGTCAGCATCATGGCAGCAACGTTTGCAACATCAGCCAAATAAACAGGTACGATTGGTGCTTGATCATCATGATGATGTGCCTGAAATCATTGGACATCGTTTAGCGCTGGATGAGGCTATTCAGAATCTTTTACGTAATGCGGAAGAGGCATCCAGTCCAGGTGTACCGATACTCCTTGAATTTGGCTGGCAGCATGGAAGGCTCTGGGTGTCGGTAAAGGATCACGGAACAGGTATGGACGAATCGACACGTTTGTCGATCGAATCGCCATTTTTCACAACGAAAGCGAATGGCACCGGTTTGGGTCTGGCTTTAGTACGCATGATTGTTGAGGCTCATTTGGGAACGCTGGTCATCGAATCCGAGTTAGGTAAAGGCAGCATGTTTGGAATGTATTTTTCAAAAGTGTCGGAGGTCTCGTCATGAATGCACTGACAATTTTGGTGGTTGAAGATGATCCTGCATTGCGACAGGCTTTAGTAGACACTTTGCAAATAGCAGGCTTTGCGGTAGATCAGGCTCAAGATGCTGCCGAGGCTGAATTAAAAGTGACGCAATCTGCATATGCGATGATGATCTCAGATATTAATATGCCGGGTATGGATGGTTTTGGATTGTTGCGGCTGGTTCATCGTCTTGACCCTGGGTTACCTGTTTTACTGATGACCGCCTATGCGAGTATTCAGGCGGCAGTCGATGCGTTGCAGGAAGGAGCTGTCGACTATCTTGCCAAACCCTTTACCCCGGATGCTTTGTTGACTCGTATTCTTCGTTATGCTCGTCGTATGGGGGGGGATCATGAGCCTGTGGCAGGAAGTTCAGAAACGCAACATTTGTTGTTGTTGGCACGAAAGGTTGCCCAGTCTGATGTGAGTGTATTGATTACTGGCGAGTCCGGGACCGGTAAAGAAGTCATGGCTCGCTATATCCACGCTCATTCTCAACGGGCAGCTAAACCCTTTGTTGCGATCAATTGTGCCGCAATTCCTGAGCAGATGCTTGAGTCCTTGCTGTTTGGATATGAAAAAGGTGCATTTACCGGAGCCTATTCGTCGCAACCAGGAAAATTTGAGCAGGCACAGGGAGGAACTTTGTTGCTTGATGAAGTTTCAGAAATGAGCATGCCGCTTCAGGCAAAACTCTTGCGTGTCCTTCAGGAACGGGAAGTGGAACGACTTGGAGGACGGCACCCAATACGGCTTGATCTGCGGGTGCTGGCGACCAGTAATCGTCATTTGCCAGAGGAAATTGCCGATGGTCGTTTTCGTGAGGATCTGTACTATCGCCTCAATGTTTTCCCCTTGCGTTGTACACCGTTGCGTGAGCGACGAGAAGACATCCCGGAATTGGCTACGTATTTTTTAGGCGAGTATGCCCCAAAAGGTACCGTTCCACTTTTGCATGAGGCAGCCTTACAGAAACTGGTTGAACATGATTGGCCAGGCAATGTGCGTGAGTTGAGTAACGTGGTGCAACGTGCCCTTGTGTTGAAGTCTGGAAACTCCATTCGTGTGGAGGATATTGTCCTTGACCATATACATAGTGCTAGTCATTACCTAGCACCCGAGCCCACACTGACTATGCCAAGCCTACACCGTGATGTACAACAAAAAGAGTTTGAGGTTATTCTGGATGTGTTGAAACAGTCGGAAAGTAAAAAGAGGGCGGCAGAACGATTGGGGATCAGCGATCGCACGTTGCGCTACAAATTGTCCCAAATGCGATCGCAGGGATTCTCGGTTTAGTGATGTGGATATGCCTCTTTCCGATTTTGAACAATCGATCGTCGATGGTTAATCAGGATTGGATCGGAAAGAGTTGCCTTAGCCTACAACTGGAATTACACGTTCTGCACTTGGCTTAATTCCAGCGAGACCTGCTCGTTCATTACGACAGGTTCAGAATCCTAAACAGTTAACTATATAAGTACCTATATTAAGAGCTTATATAAGCAACGGTCATCACATGGGGTTGTTAAACATATCAAGGAAAAAAGGGATATTCTCATCAAATTGGTAGGCGGTATAGGACTCGAACCTACGACCTTTGCCATGTCAAGGCAACGCTCTAACCAGCTGAGCTAACCGCCTATTGTTGTGCTTTACAACAACGAGGCGCATATAGTACGCCTATTTTTGGGTCGCGTCTACTATTTGTTTTGTTTGCCAAACTAATTCAGTCCATGGCCAAATTTCTGCTTTCATTCATAAAAGCCAAAGCTAGGATTGAAAGCAGGCACGCGGATGCCAGATAAAGTCCAACGGCTATGAGGCCATAGTGGCTTGCCAGCCAGGTCGCTAAATACGGAGCAAGGGAGGCACCAAAAATACCTGCACCGTTAAAGGCAATCGATGCACCCGTGTAACGAACCCTAGCCGGGAACAATTCAGAGAGTACTGTACCAACCGGACCATAAGTAAGTCCCATCAGCCCAAGACCGATGCACAGTGCTGCAAAAATTCTTGATGGGTTTGCCGCCACCAATAGATCTGGCAATGCTAGCGCATATACGATGATCAAAAAGCTTACTCCGAGCAGTGTCATGCGTCGGCCATAGCGCTCAGCCAGTAGCGCTGATAAAGGAATGCACATGGCAAAAAACAGAACAGCGGTGATCTGGAAGTCCAAAAATCGGGCACGAGTATAGCCAAGATGTGATGTCCCCCAGGAAAGGGTAAAAACCGTCAGCAGATAAAAAAGGGCAAAGGAGGGAAGTGCAACCAGAATGCCGAGCATAACCTGTCTGACATGTCTTTGTAGGACTTCCATCATCGGATAGGCTACTCGTTTTTCTGCGGCCATCATGGCTTTAAAAACGGGAGTCTCGCTGAGGCGCAGACGTACATAGAGGCCAAGTCCGACCAACAGACTGCTGGCAAGAAATGGTATGCGCCATCCAAAACGAATAAACTCCTCATGGTTGAGCAAGTGGGTCAGAATCACAAAGAGACTGGTGGAGCACAGAAATCCCAAGGGTGCGCCCAACTGAGGAAACATGCCATAAAGTGCTCTTTGTCCTGGGGGCGCATATTCGGTAGCAAGCAGCACTGCGCCACCCCATTCTCCTCCAAGTCCCAGTCCCTGACCCAGCCGACACAAAGCCAGTGCAAAAGGTGCCGCTATGCCAATGGTTGTATAGCTGGGGAGTAGGCCAATGAAAATAGTCGATATCCCCATGGTCATTAAGGCTGCTACCAGAGTTGCTTTTCGACCCAGACGGTCGCCCATGTGCCCAAAAATGGCCGATCCAATGGGTCGAGCAAAAAAGGCGATGGCAAAAGTTGCCAGTGATTGCAAAGTGGCACTTGTTGGGGAGCTCTGAGGAAAAAAAATACTCGGAAAAACCAGTACTGAGGCCGTTGCGTAAATATAGAAATCAAAGAATTCAATAGTTGTTCCGGACAGGCTGGCCAGCAAAATATGCCAAGTTGAAGGATGCTCACGGGACGTCATAGGTCTTTGCTTCGAACGAGGGAATAACCAACGCATTGTAACAGCATGGAAGACTGAGCGTGTGTGTCCAAACAGTTTTGTGACGTATAAAAATAGCGTATGAAAGACGGCTAAAACATTTCGAGCTCGCCATCACCGACCGAAGTGTCCTCAATCATAGCATCGGTGGGAAGACTAAAATTGGGGTCTATGATCTGAATGGACAAACAGGTCTCAAAAAGCTCACCATCAAGGCGAAAGTAGAAGTTGTCATGTTCATATCCCTCAGGAAGAATGTCGGCCATTTCACGTCCGAAAAAACTGGCTGGTAAGCCCATCTGCAGTTCATGACCACGCTGAACAAGTTTATTCTTCATTTTTCCCATCAGCTGGTTGGCCAACTCAGGGATCCAGTTTTCCAGCAGAGTGTCACTGACTTGAAGTATGTGGCTGCCTGGGTAAGACAACGACAAGATCGGCAGTGGTACAGCCAAAGACAGCATCAGCTCTAAGGCATTGGAACCGGCATCAATGCGTGCCAAAGGGACATCAGAGATCTCGTAACTGGGTTCAATGACATGTTCAATCGTACAACCTAGCGAGCAAAACAACTCCTTGGTTGCATCAATATAGATCATGTGCAGTTGTTGCAACACTTTTTGCGAAGACATCAACACGATTCCAGTTGATAGCCAATAGATAGATAGTGAGCCCATGTAGTCAAATAATGAAAGAGCTAATTTAGAGTATAGAAGTTGTAGACATGTCGTGTTCATTATTTTCAGGGGTTCACAAAAAGTTCAAACATCAACGGACGCTGATGATGATCATCAGGAGTACTGGCAGCCTTGAGACGCTCTGATAGACTGATGCTGAAGGTAGTGCAGTGGTCGTTTAGAGAGGCGGACATGCAAGATGAGGTGGTAGGTTTGGGGTTTATTTCGGTTCCGGCCCTGATGCAGTATGTTCGAAGTGCTGAGGCTGCAGGCCTTGATCGGGACCGGGTGCTGCAAGCTGCAGATATTCGTGCCGAGCTGTTGGTTGACAATAACGGCCGTCTTGAGGGCGAAGCCCTGGAGCGTCTATTGAACTATGTGTTGCCACGCTGTGCTAATCCTCTGTTTGGTCTGTATACCTCCCAACATATTCAGCCCGGTTCGTACAGTATTATGGGCTATATCGCCATGACTTCTTCAACGTTGACGGAGGTTCTCAGTCGCATGATTATGTTTGAACGGTTGGTTGGTGATATGGGTACCAGCAGTATCATTCATGAACCCGGAGCAGCCGCTATTGTATGGAGTTGCCGGTTTCAGCAGCCAGAAATTCGCCGACATATTGTTGAGAACGTGTTGGCTTCGTGGCTGGTGTATACCCGCTGGATCGCCGATGAGCCGGACCGTTCGCCCATGTCGGTTCGCTTCGAGCACGACCCGCCTGCTGATCGCTCCTTGTTGAAACACTATCAACAGGTATTTCGCTGTCCGGTGTACTTTAACCAGCCACACTCTGCATTGGTTATTTCTCCCTCTATGCTGCAGCTTAAGTTGCGTTCTCCCGATGTCCTGTTGCGTGATACGCTTGAAATGCACGCACAACAGCAGCTCAAAACCCTGAAAGAGAACTACCGTCTAAGCGATCAGGTGCGAACCTTATTGCGCTCAATGTTGGCAGATGGTTCGCCTCGAAAAGAATTTATTGCCCAGCAAATGGGTATGAATGTACGGACTTTGCATCGAAAGTTAGCTGAGGAAGAGACGTCCTATCAGCAGATTCTTGATGAATTGCGTCATGAACTGGCACTCAGACATCTGCAGCAGGAAGAATTGTCCATCGATGAGATCGGACGGCGTTTAGGTTTTGCGGAAAGTCGTTCGTTTATTCGACATTTTAAGGGAATGCAAGGTGTGACCCCGGGGGAATACCGTCAATCACTGCGACGTCACGAATCCTGATTGGCTTGTAAAGTCTGAACCGGTGTATAAGCCTGGTAGAACTCTGTGGGCATGCGTTTGGGCCGGCCTGTGTGAAAATCGACACAGGCCCAGATGGTTCTGGCCCGGACAATGCAGCTTAGGTCCAGGGGGCGAATGATTTGATAAGCACGAACTGTGGTCAAACGGCTGCGTTCGATGATCCAGGTTGCAATCAGCAAAGTTTCGCCAAGATAGGTGGGTGCAAGATAGTCAATCTCATGACGTGATGCCACCATGGCATATCCCAGGCTTAGGTATTGATCAAGACCCAGTCCCAGTGATTGGGAATGACGCCAGGCAGCCTCTTCAAGCCAGTGCAGGTATTGTACGTTGTTGGTATGATTCAACCCATCAAGATGCTCGTTATTTACCACGTATTCGAGGCAGAACGGTTGGGCAAAATCCCATTGCAGATGGGAATATCCTTCTGTCATTCCTTGATCCCCGGCAAAATGGAAGTGGCTTGGCCTTTCAGAAGTTGCATACAGCGTTGTCCATAAATGGGCTGGCGGTGCAGCAAAAATAATCCAATCAGCAAAGTGCCAAGGCCGTTGATCAAAAAAAGAGAGCGGATGCTGCCTTTCAGAGGACCAAGAAATATAATAGCGATCAATGCAGAACCAACCATGAACAAGGCGTTCAGGATATTGTTGGCAGCAACGACCTGAGAGCGATGTTCACTCGGAGATCGGTGTTGCATGAATGCATACAGCGGAACAATATAGATTCCGCTACTGAATCCGGTAAACAGCACACTGCCAAGCAGAAAAATACTCAAGGCAGTTTCATGCTGACTTGGTGCAGCAAAATGATACAGCAAAAGACTTCCAAGAATGAGTCCGATCATGCCAATGGGAACCAGTCCTGGTTCGATATGATGCCGCGAAAGTCTCTCACAAATCAGTGAACCTAAAGCAATGCCGACGGAGAACAGGCTCAGTAGCAAGGTTACCGCATGTTCACCGACGTGAAGTACCTGATGACAAAAGGATGGAATTTGTGTCAACAGGGTTGCGCCAAAAAACCAAAACCATGATGATGCGATTAAGACATACCAGAGTTCACGATGTTGCCGAGCAAACCGTATGCTTGCACAAGTTGCTTTCCATGGATTCCATAGGGCCGGGATGCTCTTTGAGGTTGTTGGCACGGTCGGAATCAATAGACTGAAAAGCCAGCCGAGGAGGGCAATGCCCAGCAGGGTTGCACACAAAGTGCTAAGTGCGGTGTCAGCCAACAGTATACCTCCGAGCGAACTGCCGATCAGAATAGCCATCGAGGTGCCCGTTTCAACGAGAGCATTGCCGCCTACCAGTTCGGCTTCACTCAAAACCTGTGGCAATATGGCATACTTGGCTGGACCGAAAAAAGTGGAATGGCTTCCCATCATAAATAAGGCGGTGAGTAACAGACCAAGATGATGGAGTAGATAGCCGGCACTGGCGATGAGCATGATCAAGACCTCACTCACTTTGATCCAACGAATGATGCGTGCCTTGTCACCATGATCGGACAGTTGACCGGCAGTTGCAGAGAAGAGAAAGAAAGGCAAGATGAACAGGCCGGCACTGAGATTTGTCAGGGTCGAACTGCTGAGCGAGGTCCAGTTACTGCCCTGGAAGGCCAATGCCATGATCAGGCTTTGTTTAAATACGTTATCATTAAAAGCACCCAGCATCTGGGTCAGGAAAAAAGGTAAAAAGCGTCGGTAGGTTAGCAGCGTAAATTGATTGGACATGTACAATCCCTGCACAAGGAGTCTGTTGGGGATATTCGCTGATTTGAATGGTTTTGCCAAGTATGGGCTCAGGTACGGTGCATGAGGCTGAGATAAAATTGTGCTGATAAGGCTGTGGTGGTTTTGTTGTCTGCTGGTATTCAGCCTCAATGTCCGGATGATCTGGGCATGTGACTTTTCAGTATTGGGGTTGTCGGATACAGAGTCTCCCAAGATCGAGGCGAGTCTGCATTATCTTTTACAGTCCAAGAATATTGTATGGGATGATGCCTTGCGACAACGTATGGAAGATTCCATCAAACCCGCCCTGCAAACACTAGGGTATTACCATGCCCATTGGCACTGGCAGAATGGCTGTAGTCTCAGTGTTCAGCCTGGACCCCAGGTTAAAATCAGGAACGTTGACATTGCCTGGTCCGGTGATGCCAGCAAGGACCCAACCATGAATGCGCTGTTACGAACGCATGCCATGCATCCGGGTGATGCCCTTGATCAGTCCCGCTATGAAGATCTGAAATCTGCCATGGAACATTTGGCGCGAACCCGGGGCTATTTTGATGGAAATTGGCAGCAGCATCAAATTGTGCTCGACCAGAAGGATAATGTGGCAGATATTCAACTGGTTTATCGTTCAGGATCTCGCTATCGTCTTGGCAAAGTTGATTTTCTGCATTCCCCGGTACGTATCAAGGTTCTTGCCCACTATGTGCCTTTCACTCCAGGGACACCTTATGATGCAAGCCTGTTAATGCAGTTGAACAAGAATTTACTTGATACACAGTACTTCGCCCATGTTGATGTCCAGGCGTCACCGGACAAAGCTGTCGACCATGTTATTCCTGTTGTGGTGACCTTGCAAACGGGACAACGTAATACCCTGGCAGCCGGTGTTGGCTACGCTACCGACATTGGTCCTAGGGTCAGTTTCAGTTGGAACCGGCCATTGTTGGCACGGAGTGGAAGCAGTATTTCGGTGCAGGTTCAGTATTCACGCATTCAGAGTTTAGTCCAGGCAAGCTACAATATTCCTGAAATGGGTACGCCCAATTCATGGCAGCTTCAATATGGATTTCAGCGCTATGTTATTGAAAATACTGTAACCGACAGTACATTGTTTGGACCCCAATACGTTCGTATGCTTGCAAGTGGATGGCGCGATATGACCTATCTGCATTGGGAACGTAATTTTTATTCAAGAACGGATGGAAGCACGGCAACATCCAATTTGCTCCTGCCAGGGATCAGCTGGACACGAAGTCACTCAATGGGTGGTATTGATCCGAGTTCGGGATTTTCCCAAACTTATCAGCTTGAGGGTGGGTCTACAGCCATGTTGGCGGATGCCAATCTGGTCGACATCCATGCCAGCTGGCGCTGGTTGACCACTTTGGCGGAGCGAAACCAGTTCTTGACCCGACTTGATTCAGGTGGAATCTGG
>JAJZUM010000107.1 GCA_021848605.1 Pseudomonadota bacterium
GCAGAGATACTATCTTGTTGAATTTTAAGTCTGCAGAAGTGGCCCTCCCTCGATGTGAACGACTCGGGTCTACCACTGAACCCATGGAGATCAAAGGAATGCATCCGAAGTTGCGCAAACAATTTGCTCAATGACAGAAGAGTTTAGAAAGGCTCAAAAGGACTCCGGGAGACTCCCATACTCGTCAAGACACAAGGAAGACCCCTGAATGGAACTCAAAGCTCCCGGTTTTTGACAACAAACATAGTTTTCTTGTTGACCACGGTCGATCGCATGCGGGCTACGGGTCATTCGTACAAGGTTAATCGCTTCATTGGGCTGCAATCCACAAACATCAATCAAAAATCGTGCAGCAACCAGCCCTGTTCTTCCCAACCCACCTTTGCAATGAAGCACAACCGCCTTGCCAACGCTCAACTCATCATGAAGAAATGTGGCAAAGGATGGCCATTGTGCCTCAAAATATTCATCGGGCACGCCCTCATCCTTAATTGGCAAATGCCTCCAAATCATATTTCGTCTTTCCACTCCATCACGTAAACCAGTGACCTGATAGGTGACAAACTCATGCTCTTCCATCAGCGTGACTACGCTCTCATAACCCGCATCTTTGATGGCATCAAGATCCACATCAAGATTGCGACACCACCCCCCCGTCATTGAATGCGGCTGCTTTTTCCCGGGACAGAAGGTCAAACCCAAGCGACCACCTCCTTTGAAGTTGATCGCATCAATACGCAGTTCCTTTGATCTAGGTCTATCTTCTTGAATACTCATCATTGTCACCTTAATGTAATGACCGATTGTCCTCGGGCAATGGCCCAAAGTGGTTGACCTGCTCCCCGCATGACGTACCCGTGGATAATTAGTAAAGTCCGCCATCAGCCACAGGCGAACGGCAAGACACAATCACAGTCTACCATCGCACCAACCTGTTCCGCAGACAATAAAGCACGGTAACCCGAGTTCGACACTTAATCACGCAACAAATTGATTTTATTGACTTCAGTTTTAAAACGCTACCCTACAAAAGTAGGTTCTGCTCACGTGCGGATGGTTTTTGAATCTTCAGTGCCTGATAAATTTTTGCCTGTTCCTCCGTGATGCTGGAGAGCCCCGAGACAGGAGCAACATCATTGAGTTTAATGCGGTGTTTCTGGATTCTACGTACCACTTCCAAAGCACGTTCTGGCGATAGAGGGCTGTTGGCTGCCCGTAACCGCAGCCGTATGACACGATGCAGGATCAAGGCGAGGAAACAAATCATGGCATGGGCACGGATGCGTTCAGGTAGCCGGTGATAAACCGGACCGATCTCCAGTTCGGATTTCAGTACCCGAAATCCGCGCTCAATATCCGCCAGCGACTTATAACGGCTGACCACCTCAGAAGGCGAAAGATCTTGGGTATTGGTCACTAACAGCAATTTACCATCCATCCTCTCGGCTAATGCCCACGCTTGCTCGTTCATGTCGTAGGCAAACAGGTCGGACTTCAAGTCAACTTGAATGATTTTGCTGAGATGGGCTTCACAGACCGCATGATAAAATCGAGCTTTAGCCCCGCTATCGGAAAGCTTTCGGCCCCGGCTCTTCACACCATAATCCTGATCCCCCAACTTGCCCGCCCATTGTTCGCCCTGGTCAATAAGCGCTTGGATCGTCTTTTTTCGCTCCTGGGTTTGCTCCAAGGCCCGGAGGGGGTCATGGGCAACCACCAGACGGTAATCCTGCCAACGGGTCTCACCGATCTGCTCGTCGGTTTTTGATCCTATGGCCTCATGAAAGGGCTATGTTCAAGTTACGCATTGATTATTGGTCCTTGGTACGAAGTTCTTAGCACATGGAACAGGAACTGCTGCGGCGTCAGGAGATCATTGAACCGATCCAGCAGACGCCGCCAGCCGAGATAATTTGCCAGGTACCGGGTCGCAACGCCATGGAATCTGGCCATGCAGGTTTTCAAGTGCGCGTCGTACCGATTGACTCCCTGGACATGCCACATGCCATCACCGCCTTTGCCATGGTAGGCCGCCACAAAGTACCCCGACTCGACCCCCAGGTCTCTGGCCACGATCCAGCCGCTATGAGAACAGTTTCGCAATCTGCCCCATCGGCAGAAACAAGCGAAGCGGGGTTTGCAGAAACGGCTGGAAGTCGAAATGCCGATAGAAGCTCTCGGCCCGCTCGTCCTTTGCATCCACGATCACCGCCATTGCCGCGATCTGCTGCGCTGCCTCCAGGCTACGGCGCAGGGCATCCACCAGCAGGAATTCCCCGACACCATGACCGCCGACCGAGCGCTCCACGGCCAGCCTGCCGAGCAGCGTGACAGGCAGTCGCCCATAGCGCGGAAGCCGCTTCATCAGCTCCTCCGGTAGCTCGCCAACGGGGATGATGGATGAGGAAAGCGTATAAAAGCCGAGCACTTTCGGGCTACCCGCCTGTGTAAGCACGAAAGGCGCAGCAACGCGCCTTTCGGCGTCCTGCCGCGCCTGTTTGCGCAGGTACCGATTCAGGTCGTCGTTGCCACAGTCAAAGGACTTGCGGTCGTGCACCTTCTCAAACGGAGAGACGTGCTCCGGGGATAGAACGAGGGCCAATCACAGCCCTACCTTCTGACGGTAGCTTCGGACCGCCTTCTTGAGGCGAGCGCCCGGCTCGGACGGTGCCAGCAAGGCGCTGACGAAGGCGACCTGTTCCTCGCGGGACAGGCGGATGACCTCGTGCTCCTGCACAATCTTTGCGGCCGCTTCCTGGGTACTGTCGATGACCAGCTCGCTCAGGGTGCGCCCCGTCAGCGTGGCGGCCCGCTGGAAGAAATCCTTCTGGTCGCTGGAGACGCGTGCCTCCAGGCGCGCGTTGCGCGTCTTGTCGTTGGTTTCAGGCGTGTTCAGCATGGGTGGCCTCGCTCGGATGGATTTACGGCTACAGTTTCAGTGTACGCCATTTGTCCACACACATCAAGATAAACGTCCACCCCCCGCCTCCTGCCGGTCAGCCGCTAGATGCGGCCTTTGTTACCGGTTCTGGCGCAGGCCCGTAGCGCCCGCAAACCAGGCGTGAAGCCAGTTCCTTCACTGGCATTTCAGCCACTTCGAGTGCCAGCCGCACATAGGCCCTGCGCCGGTTCCGACGGGTGGCTGCTGCACACCATGCAGCCGTCCGCCACGCTCTTCAAGGCCGCGAAAGCGATGTTCAAGGACATCTGGGACCATCGGCTGGCGATGGGCGCGGAGCGCGTCAAGGCTCTTGAGGATCGGAAGATCGTACTGGCCGAGAAGATCGCGACGACCGGGCGTCCGGTGCGCAGATTCGACGAGACAGTTAGAACCGCCTTCGAGTTCCTCGCAAGTCCTTATCAGCTATGGACTTATGACCGCATCGAGGACAAGCGGACCGTACTCAAGCTGGCCTTCGTGGACCATCTGGCGTACACGAAAAAAATGGGTTTAGAACCCCAGCTTTTTCCTTGCCCTTCATGGTGTTAGGTCACTTTGAACGGCAAAATTTTGAGATGGCGCGCCCGGCGGGATTCGAACCCACGACCCCTGGCTTCGGAGGCCAGTACTCTATCCATCTGAGCTACGGGCGCTTATTCATCGGTACAAATCAAACATCTTCAGATCGAATCGGTTATCTGTACGACGGAGAGGCATAAGCAAAGAGGCGACTATTATACCTGCTTGACCTCACGTCGTCCATGTTTGTAGGCAGCAAAACAGGAAACGTAATCCAAAAAGATTCTGGTACAATGAGTTCAGAATGACAAACAGGAACCTTCGATGGCTTCACGACTGCACGGTCGGCTGCTGACCGCCTTTTGGGCACTGCGCAGGATCAATATCAGACGACGCCAACGACCTGCCAGCCCCAAACATATTCTTATCATGCACCACCTCTTGCTTGGCGACAGCCTGATGGCGGTTAGTTTGTGTGCTCAGTTGCGCTGCAACTACCCTGAGGCAAAAATCTGGCTGGTACTGCCTAAAGCGGTTGCCCCGCTTTTTGCAACCCACCCATGGCAAGTTCAAGCCATCGGCTGGGATCCACGTGATCCGGTATCTGTTCTGCACATAATAAAGACGCTCCCCCAACCTGATTTGTGTCTGTTGCCTGCTGAAAACCGCTATAGCCTGCTTGCTCGTGCCCTTGGCAGTCGCTGGATCATTGGTTTTGCTGGTGACAAACCTGATTACAAAAACTGGCTGGTGGATGAACTCAAACCTTATTCGTTCGTACCAACCGCCTGGAGTGACACGCTGACCGAACTGACCGGTTTACCAGCACCACCCGCTTATACCGTCCAGGACTGGCCCGCGCCACTGGCCGTACTGCCTAAGCTGCCCTCCAGCCCTTATGTGGTACTTCATGTGGGTGCCAGCAGCAGTCTGAAATACTGGCCAGCGGAACGCTGGCACCAGCTTGCAAGGCATCTGGAGAAACTTGGTTACACTCCTCTTTGGAGCGCTGGGACCCTTGAACAGCATCTTGTCGAGGCCTGTGACCCTGATCGTCGCTGGCCATCACTAGCGGGTCAGCTGGATCTGCCCAGGCTTTGGCACGTTCTGTCCAGTGCCCGACTGCTGGTGGTTCCGGATACCGGTATTGCCCATTTGGGGCGCGTTGTTGGCACGCCCACTCTATGCCTGTTTGGACCGGGGTCACGCCTGCTCTGTGGCGCTGGTCAATTCTGGAGCAAGATGCCCTACCAGGCAGTCGACATCCCCATCCCATGCCGAAACCAGAATTCTAACTTTCAGCGAATTGTCCCATGGATACAGCGCTGCGAGCGTTTTGCAGGCAATACGCCTGATCGTTGTGCCTCAGCGCGATGCATGCTTGGACTTGAGTTAGAACACATTATTGGTCTGGCCGAGACCATGCTTCATGAGGCACAAACCACTTGATTGCGCCCCATCGATTTGGCCTGATAGAGTGCTTCATCGGCCAAAGCAATCAATGAATCCCCCATACCATCCTGAATCTGGCTAGAAGAACTAATGCCGGCACTAAACGTACAGAAAAATCCTTCAATCGCAGTTGATAACGGCAAGTGGGCAAAATTTTCGCGAAGCTGATCGACAACACAGTTTGCCTGATCTAGATCGCAGTCAGGCAGAATGAGCAGAAACTCTTCCCCACCGTAGCGTCCGACCAGATCCGAACGCCGCAAACGTCCTTTCAAAAGTCCTGCCAAATGACGCAGCACGCTGTCGCCCACCAGATGCCCAAACTCGTCATTGACTTTTTTGAAATGATCCAGATCCAGCATAGCAAGGCAAAAATGACGCCCATGCCGTACCAGCCTTGACAACTCCTGATCCAGACGATCTTTGATCTCGGCATGGGTCAAAAGTCCGGTCAGACCATCCTGACTCAGCATCTGCGCCAGTTGACGAGCCCTTCGTGCCCGATTGCGTATGGTCCCAACCAGAATTTCCGGCGCAACAGGTTTGATCAGGAACTCATCACCCGCCAGGGTCTGTGCCTCTAACTGCCGCAACGGATTATTCTCTGAAGATAAATAGATGATCGGCAAATGCATCCATGTATCATCCAGACGTAAAACAGCCGCAACCTCATCACCCCGACACTCCGGCATATTCAAATCCAGAACAATAACATCCGGCTTGAACTCCTGCATGGCCTGCAAAAGAAAATCGGGATGATCCAGAGTCAATACCTGCAACCCGGCATTGCTCATGGTGAGCTGGTAATGGCGCAAAGTCGCCAGATCATCATCGAGAATCAGTACCCTGGCATTGTTTAAGGACTTGTCCTCATCCAGTAGTCGCCGTAAACGGAAATCAAGACTGGATACCGTGGTTGCCAAATCAAAAAAAGCGACAGCTCCTGCCCGCAACGCAGCAAGTTTGTGCGCAAAATCCTGATGCGGTGAACAAACCAGCACCGGCACACCCGGACAACCGTTCTGTAGTTCCTTGAGTTCCCGATCATGTTCGTGTTGCAGGGACATCACCAAAATAACAGCATGTACCGGCTGGCTCTGCTGCCGTTCAATCAACTCCTGGACCTGATGACAAACGACAGCCTCGTAGTTATAAGCATCAAACTGGGCCAGCAAACCGGTAAGTTGTTGACGATCCGGAATGACAAAACCAATGCGATGACGGCGTGCGTGCAACAAACCGTCTTTATTTTCATCGGCAGACTGCTCAGCTGTTCTGGATTCCTCAGGTATTTTTGGCATGGATACGGGTTGAGGCTGCGAGTCTCGCCTGAGCCCTTGGATGCGCGCGCGCACCGGTTCCCATTCCAGTGTTCGGTCCTGGAATAGGTGTTCCAGTTCTCTCATCGCCTCACCAACTTCGCTGAATCCAAAAGTTAGCGCCGCACCTGCCAGTTTATGCAATCGGGCAAGCACCTTTTCTTCAAAAGGTGCACAAACGTCAACCTCGCTCTTAAGTGCCTTCAACTCCTGATCAAGACGCTGGGCATATTCTTCAGTCAGAGCCTGTAGCTGGGCAAAAAAATCCGGTTCATTGACCATGAAAGCGATTCCATAAAGATAGGATCTGTGCAGACAGCTGCATGGGATCGAAAGGCTTGATGATGACTCCAAATGCACCAACCTGCAATAAGCGCTCCTGTTCCGCAGGAAGAACCTTGGCGGTCATGAACAAAATCGGCACCTGATCCGATAAACCCAGCCGGCGTAAGGCCGCTAGAGTCTCCGGTCCATTCATTTGCGGCATCATGACATCAAGAATCACCAGATCGGGAGCAAAGGATGCAAACGATGCAAGGGCATCTGTTCCACTGGCACAGGAAAGCACCTCGAATTTACCTACTTTCTCAAGTGCCAGTCGGGTCACTCCCCGAATTGAATCATCATCATCCACATGCAGTATTTTTCGCAATTCATGCTCCATCAATGCTCCTCCTGATCCTTGCTGGTATCATGCCTTAGTTAATCATGAGCTTCTTTTGAGGCACTTTCCCTGGGGTTAACACGTCGCATCAACACCTTGATCCAGAAACAGCCACCGCCATTTGGCCGATCCCGATAGCCAATATCGCCGCTCATACGGTTCATCAATTCCTGACTGATGGCGAGCCCAAGGCCTGTGCCCCCCTGGGAACGGGTATCACCACTATCCGCCTGGGCAAACTTCTCGAATAGTCGTGCCTTGAAATGTTCCGGAACACCAGGGCCTCGATCCAGAACCTGGATTCGAAGCATATGAACATCCTGCTCCAACTGAATCTCAACCACACCCTGTGCGGGTGAAAACTTGATGGCATTAGAAAGCAGATTGGCCATCACCTGAACCCAGCGTAAGCGATCAACCTGGATCTGCATCCGATCCGCAAAAGGGTGAACTTCAATGCGCACATCATGCTGACGGGCATAGCCTTCCATACTCCGCACCACCTCCTGCATCAGATCACCAAGGTCCCACCAGTGAATATCCAGAGACATACGTCCGGCCAGAAGTTTTTCCATATCGAGCAAATCATTGATCAGCGCCTTGAGGCGCTCACCATTCTGCCAGGCCATGTTCAGCAAATCTTTCTGCTCTGCGGGGATTTCACCCATCACGCCACCAAGCAACAAGCCGATGCTGCCCTGAATGGAAGTCAGGGGTGTACGCAGTTCATGACTAACGGTTGAAATAAACTGATTGGTCATGCTTTCAATTTTTTTCTGCTCGGTAAGATCGCGAATAACCGCAATAAAGGAACGAAAGCCTCGTACCTGAATCGGCGAGATTACAATTTCCAAAGGAAACTCCTCGCCGCTTTTGCGAATACCGCTCAGTTCGCGCCTGTGACCAAATACCTTATTTTCCCGGGTTTCGCGATAATGCAACATATAGGCATCATGCTGGCTGCGATAGGGCGACGGCATTAACACGCTGACATTTTGTCCAACCACTTCGGTCTCGGCATAACCAAACATGGCTTCGGCAGCCCGGTTAAAGCCCAGAATATTCCCCTCTTCATCACAGCTGATAATTGCATTGGCCACCTGCTCAATCAGCATGCGCTGAAATTCTTCCCGAACCCGCAGTTCCATTTCAGATTCATACTGCTCGCTGATATCCTGAATCAGGGCGACATAGCCGGTTGGCGTATGCTGTTCATCATAAAGTACGGCCACCGAGAGCAGACCACGCATCACACTACCATCAGCGCGCAAATAGCGTTTATGCAATTGATAAGACTCTTTGCCAACATCCAGCTCCTGAATGAGGCTGTTTTCATTCAGTTCCCGATCTTCCGGAAAGGTCACAGACAATACATCCCGCTCCAGCAACTGCTCACGCGGATATCCGAGCATGGTACACAAGGCCTCGTTCACTTCCAGCCAGCGCCCATCCAGCCCCACCATGCCAATACCGACCGCTGCCGACTGAAAGGATTGCAGCATACGCTGCTCTGCAAGGCGTGCGGAACGCTCCGCCTGAACCTGACCCGATATATCAATGGCCACTCCGACATAACCGGAGATACCTTCATCTGACTGCAGAGGTGCCAGGGTCAGACGCACCGTCAGCCGCTGGCCACTTCGCGTCTTGTACGTCCACACCCTCCCCGGCTCGGAACGTTGGGCCAGTTCAGCAAATACCTGGAATCCTTCAACCTGATCGCGACATTGCTGACTTAGCAACTTCCCCATCTTCACAATCTCAGCAGCCTCATGAATCATCTCAGGGGTGTGCTTGCCCACCACCTCCTCGGCCGAATAACCTAACATCTGTTCCGCTCCGGAACTGAACAAGGTGATCATACCGTTCAGATCAGTTGCGATAATACTCACCTGTAGGGGTGAACTCATGATCGCAGTCAAGACTTGCTGTTGCTGGCGGGCCGACAACTCTCTTTCCCGCAAAGGTGTCAAATCAATATGAATGCCACGCGTGTGAACAATCTCTCCGGTAGAAGAACGTTCAACCACCTCACCTCGCGAATGCAGCCAGAACCATTGACCATTGTCCCGCTGCATGCGGTACATGACCTGATAATGCTGGGTCAAGCCAACAACCAGGTTTTCACGTATCCGGTCAAACTGCCCAAGGTCATCAGGATGGATACGCGACCGCCATTCAGCCACGGGAATACGCCGGGCACTGAAAGGTGCCAGTCCTTGTGCAGCCACCCAGGCGGGGTCAAGATCAATCAGCTCCTGTCGAGCGTCAAAATTCCAGTATCCGACCGAATCGACATGCAAGATGCGATTCGGTTGATCAATCGCTGGGACGGTTTCCGAGCAAGGTTCC
>JAJZUM010000108.1 GCA_021848605.1 Pseudomonadota bacterium
ATCTCTCAAAATAATCCATCGCATGTTCGAGTGCCCTGGGATGAGGCTTTTTTTCTTCAAAAGAGTCACCGGCCAAAATAAGGGAAAATTTCTTGGCAAGCCCGATCGAGTCAATTAAAGGGAGGGTAAAACGCATAGGCTTGTTGGTAATACAAACCAACGGACACCAGCCGGAAAACAACTCAAGCGCCGTCATGACATCAGGATACAGTGTTGAGTGAACATGCACGTGCGCTGCATAGGCCTCGGCAAAAAGACGGCCAGCTTCAGCTCGCAATCCAGCTGCATCGCTCATGACCCGATCCAGCAAAACTTCTGCGCCACGACCGACCAACATCCGTACCCGATCAACACCAAGTGGTGCCAAATCGAGTTGCCTGCGCATCTGGTCCACGGCTGCAGCAACATCAGCAACCGAATCAACCAGCGTACCATCCAGATCAAACATCATCAGCTGTGGTTTATCTCCAAACCACTGCAGCAGAGGCGCTCCACCATCAACCGGCATCACAACAGATCCCGAGTAGAGAGAGCCTGCCTTAGACCTAAAATAGCCTGTTTGTAATCCGGCTGTGCAAAAATCGCTGAACCTGCGACAAAAACCTCTGCTCCGGCGTTGGCCAGAGCAGCGATATTGGCAGGACCAACCCCACCATCAACAGCCAGTGTGACCGATGCCTGTCGCTCTTGAAGCCACTGGTGGGCAGCACGCACTTTGCTCAGCATTGCTGGAATAAAACTCTGGCCACCAAAGCCGGGATTAACGCTCATGATCAAAATAAAATCCAGCCTGTGTAAAACCCACTCCAGCGTGTCCAAGGGCGTGGCGGGATTAAGGGCCAGCCCCGCCTTGCAGCCTGCATCGTGAATTTTTTGCAGGGAGCGGTCAACATGTTGTGAAGCCTCTGGATGAAAACTGATCCAGTTCGCGCCAGCTGCAGCAAAACCATCAATCAGGTCATCGACCGGAGAAACCATGAGATGCACATCAATTGGAGCCACAATACCATAGGTTCTCAATGCCTTGCAGATCATTGGACCAAACGTAAGATTGGGCACATAATGTTGATCCATGACATCAAAGTGAACGACATCAGCACCGGCACGCAACACCGCATCAACTTCTTCCCCAAGGCGGGCCAGGTCTGCAGACAGTACGGATGGCGCCAGCATGAAACGAGATTCATTGAACAAAGCCATGAGCATAGATCCTGCACAAAGAAAGAACTACTTTAGCAGAATATCCATCCTTCGAGCAGGAGTCATTGCCCTAGCATGCTGTCAGGCTACCGAGTCTGCACCTGCCAGCACATCCAAGACGGCTCCTCCCGCAGCGCCCACGGCTCTGGTTCCGGAAACGGAGCGTGCGGCCAGTCTGATGACCGATTGGCCTGAGAAAAGCCAGCTTGTCTCACTCAAACTGGCATCGGGACAGACCGTACTCAGCATTTTCATCCCCACGACGTTGCCCAGACCCTCGGGAGCCATTCTGGTATTTCCTGATTTCAGCCTGGGCCCGGCCCAACAAGGGATCACCCAATATATCAGCCAAAGATTCCCCACCTATGGCTGGGCCGTCCAGTTGATGAACAGTCCGGATTTCGATCTCTGGGCTCAAGGGTTGCCTGATACAAATAGATGGAATCAAGCAGAAGATCTTCTTTTGAGCCGGCTCCAGGCATCCCTCGCTGAGCTTAGTACCCGTGGCTATCATAATATGGTTGTACTTGCTCAAGGCAGCAGTGGTCTAGCCCTGATCAAAGCATTCGCCCGAATTCCTCCACCGCCTTCAGTACGTGGACTTATTCTGCTGGCACCACCATCATGGCCACAACAACCCCATCCGATTGCTGAGTCGTTACCCAAACTTGATCTCCCGGTATTGATCGAATATGACCACGCCAATCTTACTGATCAGCCGGGATGCGAGCTCTGTATTCGTGTTGCAGCACAGTTGCACAAGGATCTGCAGGAATATTTCCAGCCCGACCAAAACGCTGACTTCCCAAGTACAGCACCTCTGGTCGCAAACACCCTGCTCAGTTGGCTTGATCTTCGGGCGGGCACTGTGTTGCCTGCGACATCGACTGGCGTAGCTGCTCATCCAGTTCCTTAAGGCGCTGTGGTGTTCCGATATCAGACCATGGTCCTTTGTGCAACACACCGGAAATAGCCTGTTTGCTGATGGCAGCACGCAGAAGTGGCGCCAAAGGCAAAACACCTGGGCTGTATCCAGCAAAAAGAGCCGGGGACATCAGACTGACACCGGCAAAAGTCAGGCGTCTTGTTCCATCATTTTGCAGGCGTCCATCCTTGAAGTAGAAATCACCCTCCGGATGGTACTCAGGATTATCCACAAGCAGCAAGCTGGCCAGATCGCCATGACGCAAGGGATAAGACTGCCAGAACGGCCAGGATGCCCACCAAACATCCGCATTTAGAAGCAAAAATGGTGCTTCCCCCAACAAAGGCAGTGCCTTGATAATCCCCCCGGCGGTTTCAAGGGGCTCTTCTTCAACCGACCAATGGATGTTCAATCCCCAGGAACTGCCAGAACCCAGCGCATCCATAATCTGTTGTCCACGATAAGCAACATTGATGACCACGTCTTCAATACCGTAACGGGCTAATGCCCGCAAATGCCAAACGATCAGAGGCTGTCCACCGACATCCAGCAATGGCTTGGGCAAATGATCCGTAAGTGGGCGCATCCGGGTTCCAAGCCCGGCTGCCAGGATCATGGCTTTCATGCCAACTCCGGCAGCGTACGCCCAGAAACTTCAAGAAAGCGTGGTAGCACTCGTTGTCTCAACCAGTTTCCAAGAACTGCAAGTGGCGGCAGGTGATTGACCTCATCAAGCACATAGCTTAATACAAGTGGCATATCCCTGAGGTATCCGGGCTTATGGTCCCGGATACAAAGACGCGCAAAAATGCCAAGAATTTTCAAGTGACGCTGCAAAGACATCCAGTCGCAAGCAAGCAGGAACTGCGCATCGCTCATACCCTCCATACGACCTTGCTGACGCAATGACTGGGCAAAACAGAGCATCCACCGGCGTACCTGTTCCCGGGGCCAGGCAATATACGCATCGCGCAACAGGGAAATAAGATCGTAGTTGAATGGCCCCAATACCGCATCTTGAAAATCCAGCACACCCATGGCACCTGAACCAAGCAGCATGATATTACGGGCATGGTAGTCTCTGTGAACAAAAACTGCTGGCAAAGTCTCTACCTCTGCAATGATGGCATTCATGGCATTTTCAAGCAGAGCGTGCTCCTCAACATTCATCTCCAGTGTCAAATATTTGTGGACAAACCAATCAGGAAAGAGCCGCATTTCGTCAAGCAGTCGCTTACCATCATAGCGAGGCAGTTTCCAGCCAGGAATCAACGTGCATTCCTGCATGGTCCATAGAACCCTCATGGCCTTTTGGTAGAGATCATCAACACAATCAAGATTCAATTGCGGAAGCAACAACTGATCACCCATATCCTCAAGCAGCAAAAACCCTGATTCTTCATGCCAGGCAAAAACTTCCGGGGTCTGAACACCATGGGCACGTAATGCGGTTGCGATCGCGACAAAAGCAGGATTGTTTTCATGTTCAGGGGGAGCATCAACGGCAATAAGGCTATGCCTTTGCAAAACCACCCGAAAATATCGCCTGAAACTTGCGTCACCTGAGAGTACCGGCATGGAACAGACGCCGCCCCAATCCTGCCGATGCTGTTCAAGCCAACAATCCACCCAGGTTCTCAGCGCATTAGCTCTCGTGTCATGCTGCATAGTATTTTCTCCTGGCACCACCGGCACCCAAATCAACATTCTATCATGTCCATGGAACTGCGATGCCTTGAAGAAAACAAATCCATCAATCCCATTTTTGCAACAAATGGGCAACAGTATCCGCTTTAGGTGTGTCCCACACGAGCATCTGCCTTTGGTTGCTACATATTTTTACATCCGCACATAGGCTTTGTGTGCGAAATTGATGCAAAAGCCTTATCATGCCAGCTAATTTGTTGGGCCGTGTATGTACGATGAATGTTTTTTTGCGTCACTTGATTGCGGTTTGCATCAGTTTCATCCTGTGTGCAGGCTTCTTGCCTACGGCAGGGGCTGATGCAAATACGCCGGCAACATCGTTCGGTTGGAGCGAACTGGGTTACCACACATGGAAGGAGCTTTTCGCATTTCCAGCACCACTTCGTCCCCGGGTAGACCCTACCTGCCCCGGAGGTTATCTTCTGACCATTAATACTCTACCGCCCATTCGTGGACAGGATATATGGGCTTATGCTGATCAGGTTCATGCCAGCCATAATGGCATTTCGATACTGCAGGGACATGTTGAAGTCCGGCAGACAGACCGTATGGCCTGCGCAGATTCGGCAACCATTGATCAACAAACCAACCATGCTGCTATGCACGGACATATGCTGATCAGTGAGCCTGGTTACAGCGCCGTCGGAGATAAAGGCGACACGGTGCTTCATGCTGGCATTTCTCACCTCGAGCATGCCCGTTATGTGCTTTCCCGGATGCGTGCTCATGGTCACGCCGAACAAATCAGCCGCGACCCCCAAGGACGAACCACCATACATAAAGGCAGTATCAGCACCTGTCCTCCCAATGACCCTGATTGGGCCTTGCATGCAGATACGATTGTATTAAATCCCCTGACAGGACGCGGTGAAGCACTCAACTCGGTACTTCGGGTAAAAAACACACCTATTCTTTACTTACCCTATTTTAATTTTCCGATTGATGGGCGGCGCCAAACTGGTGTTTTGATGCCAACCTTCGGCTCTTCCAGTATTAATGGCATCAGTTACGCCCAACCCATCTATCTCAACTTGGCGCCCAATTATGATGCCACCATCACTCCAAGTATTCTTTCCAAGCGTGGATTATGGCTACAAGGTGAATTTCGATATCTGGACGACTCCTGGGGTAAAGGGATTTTGGAGGGCGGTTATTTGCAACATGACCGGGAGGGATTCCCGGTTGATTACAATCCGGTCGATGCTGTCCCCAATTCAAATTCCATTCCCGGGGAAAACCGTAAGTCTCTGAGTTGGCAACATACTGGCAGTTTGGCTGACGGCTGGACCGCACATACCGATATCAACTATGTTTCCGACAAATATTATTTTCAGGATCTGGGCTCAACAGCAGCACTGTCAACGGCCACCTGGCAAAACCGGATGGGTGAGGTTGATTACCGCGACAAAAACAATTCATTCAAGACCGACATGCAGGCTTACCAGATTCTTGATCCAACCATTACTGATGCCAACAAACCCTATAGTCGTTTTCCTGAGATTGCATATAGTCGACTGTGGACCTCGCAAAATCAGCTCATACAATCGGGCATCAATCTCGATTATGTCAATTTTCGTCGACAAATCAGCGACGGTAGCGGATTATCAGGCTCTACGGTTATTGCCGGTGATCCCTATATTCAGGGAACCCGGTTGCGTGCCGATCCCTTTGTGGATCTTCGTGCTGAAAAAAGTTGGGGTTATGTGCAACCAACCTTCACACTCAAGCATCTAAATGATCAACTTTCCAATGCTACCCCAGCCGGAAGCTCGTTGACTCCTGCTGACCAAATCCCGCTTTATTCTTCCGTAACAGTCCCTACTCTTAGTGTCGACAGTGGCCTCAAACTCGACAGGGAGCTGGCTTCCGGTGGCGTGGAAACCCTAGAACCAAGGTTATTTTATCTTTATGCACCTTACCGAAATCAGGATCAGATTCCGGTCTTTGACACGATGGAAAATCCCCTAACCTACGCACAATTGTTTCGAACGTCTCGTTTTGTTGGAATGGATCGACTTGATGATGCCGATCAAATTGCGCTGGGAGTCAACAACCGCTGGCTGGACGCTGATGGCAATGAAAATTACCGTTTAGGCATTGGGGACATGCGTTACCTGCGACCCTTAAAGATCTATGCAACGATTCCACCCCCCAATACGCTTTCAACAGGACTGGTTTCAGACGCAAGTGCTCGTCTTAACAGCGATTTAAGCCTTACTGGAAACATGACCCTTGATCCGAGCTGGCGTTATACCCAGCTCGGCAGCATAAACTTGCACTGGCAACCTCCCGGTGGGATGCGTGTTGTCAATCTCGGAATCAATTATGTTCATGCTTATACGGGCTATAATGTTCTTCAAGGCATTGCAGCGCAAAGTGGATTCCAGAGCATTCCTACGTTCCGGCTGGCGTCAGGCTCCTTTGTGACGCCATTGAATGAACACTGGCAATTGCTCGGACTTTGGCAATATGACATGGCGCTCTACCATACCCAAGAGGCCATTGGTGGCATACAATATGAAAGTTGCTGCTGGCGGGCACGACTGGTTGATTCGATCTATTTGTCCGATTTTCTTGCAGTCAACAACACCCCAACGTACAACCGTTCAATCATGTTCCAGTTTGAATTCAAGGGACTTGGCGGATACAGCCGTCAGGTTGAGAACATGTTAAGTCAAGCCATTCTTGGCTATCAGCAAATCGCTAATTCGGAGCATCCATAATGCGTCATGTGTTCCTCTGTTTTTTTATTCTTTTATGTACTGGCCTGACTCGGGCTGGGACACCCCTGGATGGTGTAGCGGTTGTCGTCGATAACGACATTATTGCCCAGAGTGAGGTACAGGCTCGGATGAATGATGTCATCAACCATCTCCAACAGGGTAACACCCCCATGCCCCCCATGGCGGAACTCCACCACCAGGTGCTCAACCAACTGATCCTTGAGTCGATCCAGTTACAAATGGCACGTCGCGCTGGTGTCAAAATTGATGATGATACGCTGAACTCTGCCATGAGCAATCTTGCCGCCCAAAGCAACCTTTCTCTCGATGCCTTCAAAGATCAACTCAATCATACTCCTGGAACCAGTTACGATGAGGTCCGTCAGCAGGTTCGCAATGAAATCATGATTAACCGGCTGCGCGGACATGAACTCAGTCAACGTATCCGCATCACCGATCAGGATGTTGCCGCATTTCTTGCTTCTCCAGCGGGTAAACAAGCGTTGGCAACCGAGTATCATCTGGCACATATTTTGATTGCCCTGCCGGAGCATCCAACCGAACAACAGGTTGCCGATGCCCGAGCAAAAGCCAACAGCATTTATCAACAGTTAAAAAATGGTGCGAGCTTCGACCAAATTTCTGCTGCTCAATCTCAGGCTGACAATGCCTTGCAGGGTGGTGATCTCGGTTGGCGGACCCAGGCACAGATTCCGACACTTTTTGCTACGGCCGTGCCAACCATGAAGGTTGGCGATGTACTTGCTCCTGTTCAAACTGACAGTGGATTTCATATCATCCGGTTGCTCGAGAAAAAATCGGCTACGGGTCATATTGTTCATCAATGGGCCTGCTCGCATATACTGATCAAGCCCTCAGAAATTCTTTCTGACGAAGCCGCTCATCAAAAAATTGAACTTATTTATAATCGATTGCTTCATGGGGGCAATTTTGCTCAACTTGCGGCCCTTTACTCCGAAGATCCGGGTTCGGCCCGCAATGGCGGAAGCTTGGGTTGGGTGAGCGCTGGTGAAATGGTTCCAGCTTTTGATGCCATGATGCAAAAAACCCCCGTTGGAACAATAAGCGCACCCTTTCATAGCCGTTTTGGTTGGCATATTCTTGAAGTCACCAAGACTCGTGATCAGGACATGTCCAAAGAATATCAGGAAGACATTGCCCGCCGTGCACTTTTTCAGCAGCAGTACGATGACGAGTTGCAACGCTGGTTGCGGGAAATTCGTGCTCAAGCTTATGTTGATATCAAACATGACTCCTGAACAATCCCGCCTTGTCATTACCTCAGGCGAACCATCCGGGATTGGCCCTGATCTCTGTCTGCTCATGGCAGCATTGCCATGGGAATGCCAACTGATTGTCATTGCCGACCCTAATCTACTTGCCGAGCGTGCAACGATGCTCGGGCAGACTGTACATATTTGTCCAGTTGATCTGGCATCAAAACAGGATTTTCGGCATCAGCCTGGTCAATTATGGGTAAGTCCGGTTTCACTGACCAAATCAGTCAAGCCGGGCATACTTGATATTGCCAATGCCCGATACGTTCTGAACATGCTCGATCAGGCGCTTACTCTTTGCCAAAGTGACCGCCATACTGCCATGGTCACTGCCCCTGTCCAGAAATCAGTCATCAATGATGCCGGCATTTCATTTAGTGGTCACACCGAGTATCTGCAACAAAAGTGCAATGTCTCCCGTGTGGTCATGATGCTGGCAGGTCCGAACATTCGTGTGGCATTGGCAACAACGCATCTGCCTCTGCGTGCTGTTCCTGATGCCATCAATGCAGACATGTTGCGTGAAGTCGTGACCATCCTCAACCATGATCTGCAGCATCGTTTTGGTATTCGTCATCCGAAAATCGGTATGTGTGGTTTAAATCCACATGCCGGAGAATCAGGTCATCTAGGTCATGAGGAGCGCGACATACTTCAACCTTTGGCTCATGCCATGCGCCAAGAGGGCATTGATCTTTCTGACCCCTTGCCAGCAGACACCCTGTTCATACCCGCACAACGCGCGCCTTACGACGCCATTCTTGCCATGTATCACGATCAAGGTTTGCCGGTTCTCAAATATATGACTTTTGGACATGGAATCAATATTACCCTTGGCTTGCCTGTCATCCGTACTTCAGTGGATCATGGCACTGCTTTGGATCGGGCCGGAACAGGCAATATTGACCCTGGAAGTATGAAGGCAGCTATGTTGACCGCCCTGGAACTACTGCAACGGGGCACAGCCGCATGAATATACGGGTCGATGGCCATCAAGCCCGCAAGCGCTTTGGGCAGAACTTTCTGGCTGACACCTCAGTCGTTGCCAGAATTGTTGAGAGTATTCAACCCCATCGGCATGATACCCTTCTTGAAATTGGTCCTGGGCTGGGCGCGCTCACGCATGCGCTGCTTGAACGGGTTGAGTATTTGACTGCTATTGAACTGGACCGAGATCTAGCAGCTCGACTTCGAACAGAAACGCGGATCCAGAATCGGCAGATCGG
>JAJZUM010000109.1 GCA_021848605.1 Pseudomonadota bacterium
TGCTCAAGGTGCCGGTTTTGATATTGTCTCCGGTGGGGAGCTTGAGAGGGTTTTGCTTGCCGGAGCTAAACCCGAACGTGTTGTGTTTTCTGGGGTCGGGAAGCAAGATTGGGAAATTCGCCGGGCTCTGCAGGCCGGTATTGGGTGTTTTAATGTCGAGTCCGAGTCTGAGCTGTTTCATCTTAGTCAATTGGCTAACGAGGAAGGGTTCGTGGCGCCCATTTCTATTCGGGTCAATCCGGATGTGGATGCCCAGACCCACCCCCACATCTCGACCGGTTTGAAAGAAAACAAATTTGGCATTCCTCTTGATGCGGCTTTGCCCCTGTATCAGCAGGCAGCACGATTGTCCTCATTGCGCGTGGTTGGTGTAGATTGTCATATTGGCTCCCAGTTGCTCACGCTTGATCCTTTTGCGGATGCTCTTGAACGGATTCTGCATCTTGTTGATCAGCTTGCGATGCAGGATATTCATCTTGAGCACGTGGACGTCGGTGGAGGATTAGGGATTGCCTATCGACCGGAAGAAATATCACCGGCACCGCGGTACTATGTGGATCGAATTCGCCCCATGCTGGCAGGTCGTAAACTCAAACTCATTTGTGAGCCAGGGCGATCGCTGGTTGCGGATGCCGGCTATCTTTTGACCCGTGTCATTTTGCTTAAGCCTGGTCCCATAAAAAACTTTGCTGTTGTTGATGCCGCCATGAATGATCTTATTCGTCCGGCGCTTTATGAAGCCTGGATGAATATTGAGGTGGCCGACGCAACGATCAGCCCGCAATTACCGTTACTTTGGGATATTGTCGGACCTGTTTGCGAAACTGGAGATTTTATTGGCAAAGATCGGTCTTTGTCTCTTGTAGAAGGTAGCTTGCTTGCCATCCGACAGGCAGGAGCCTACGGATTTGCCATGAGCTCACAATATAACAGCCGATGTCGAGCCGCTGAAGTTTTGGTTGAAGATGGCAAAGCGCGTCTGATTCGGGCACGTGAGCGTCTGGAAGATCTATGGGCGCTTGAACTCATGCCAGAGGAGCGTTCCTGACATGTTGTTGGAATTCAGCAAGATGCATGGTTTGGGCAACGACTTCATGGTCATTGACCTGGTGACGCAGCGTTTGGACCTTAGTCCCGAACGAGTGCGTCAGTGGGCAAATCCTCATACCGGTGTCGGTTTTGATCAATTATTGCTGGTGGAACCACCAGGACGGCCTGATGTTGATTTTCGCTACCGCATATTTAATGCGGATGGGTCGGAAGTCGCTCAATGTGGCAATGGTGCGCGTTGTTTCGCTCGTTTTGTTCGGGATCGAAAACTGACACGCAAGCGGTTGCTCAAGGTCGAAACGGCAAGTGGTGTCATTAGTCTCAAGGTTCTTCCCGATCAGCGTGTGATGGTTGATATGGGGCCACCCCGTTTTGAGCCGTCCCAGATTCCAATTCAGGTAGATGCACGTAGCGCTACCTACCGTTTATCCCTGCCTGAAGAAACGGTGGAGATTTGGTCACTCAGTATGGGCAATCCGCATGCCGTTCTTCGGGTTGATGATATTGAACACGCCCCGGTGCATCGACTGGGGCCTTTGATTGAACTGCATCCGCTGTTTCCTGAACGGGTTAATGCTGGATTCATGCAGGTCGTGGATCGAAGAAACCTGAAACTTCGGGTCTTTGAACGGGGTGTGGGTGAGACCATGGCCTGTGGAACCGGAGCTTGTGCTGCTATGGTGAGCGCCCGTCTGGCGGGGCTGGTTGATGCCCGCGTCTCGGTCCATCTACCGGGTGGTCGACTTGACATAGAGTTTGACGCTGAGGGCGATCACGTGTTTATGACTGGCCCGGTGACGCGTGTTTATGATGCGGTTATGCGCATAGATGAGGCTCTGAACAGTCGACCCAACCGTAATAAACGAACCACCCGATAGATCATATTGGGTGGTTCGGATCGCTTGCACAACGGCCTGTCAGACTTCAACCCTGAACATTCAGATTGGCTTGCTGCCGTAGCTGCTTTCCGGTTTGCGTGGGGGATCTGCAGTGACATCGGGAGGAACTTCCTGAATGGTGCCTCCGGACTGCAGAAAACGCTGAATCTGCTCTTCCATCTGACGTCGCATGGCTTCCTTGGCCGATACCGTCAGCTGTTCCGCTTCTTCGAGTTCAGTAAGATGACGGCCTTCTTCATCGCTACCGCCACCTGCCAGTGCGACTTCGGCCGTGCCCGACTCCATCTCGACATCATCAGCTCCACTTTCTTCTTCTTCAGTGTCGTTGAAATCATCAAAATCATCAGACATAGAGCACCTTTCAAGCTAAGTTGGTTTTGTACAAACTCGATCGTGTAATTGATATTTAGGTTCCAGTTACAAGGACGCCTGCAGCGAGTTATAGACTATGCTAGCAAAATATCCAGAAGTTGACAGGATAGGAGCGTCAAATATCGATCAGGATCGGTAACTTCTGCATGAGAAACCGTAAAAAAGGGCACCCGAAGGTGCCCCGAGATGATCGGAAGATCAGCAATCAGTCGATATAAGCCTGTTCGCCGTGGGTGCTGACATCCAGACCCATCCGTTCTTCTTCTTCGCTGACGCGAAGTCCAACCAGAACATCAGCAACTTTGTAGGCGATCAGTGAAACGACACCAGACCAAACCAGCGTTGTGCCGATTGCCCAGAGCTGGCTCTTGACCTGACCAAGCATGTCGTAGGTCGTCGGTGTGTTGTTCGCCACATAATCATAGATGCCGCTGCCACCCAAAGACGGAGCACAGAAGACACCGGTCAGCAGCGCACCAAGGATTCCACCAACGCCATGTACACCGAAAACGTCAAGTGCATCGTCAGCACCCAACAATTTTTTCAGACCGGTAACACCCCAGAGGCAGACGATTCCTCCTAGGAGACCAATCACAAGCGCACCCATCACACCAACATATCCGCAGGCCGGGGTAATGGCAACCAGGCCAGCTACAGCACCTGAGGCTCCACCCAGCATGGAGGGACGGCCTTTGTGAATCCATTCACCAGCAGTCCATGACAGTGCCGCAGCAGCCGTGGCTAACCAGGTGTTGATGAACGGCATTGCAGAAGTGCTGGCCTGCAGTGCTGAGCCGGCGTTGAACCCAAACCATCCGAACCAGAGCAGTGAGGCACCAACCATGGTCAGGGTCGTGCTGTGCGGCGCCATAACTTCACGTCCCAGGCCGACACGCTTGCCAATCACGTAAGCACCAACCAGACCGGCAATGGCTGAATTGATGTGCACCACGGTTCCACCAGCAAAATCTATGGCACCTTTCTGGAAGAGCCAGCCTGCGGTCGCATTAGCGGCATCAGCTGCCTTGGCATCAGTATAGGCATCAGGACCCTGCCAGAACCAGACCATGTGGGCGATTGGCAGATAGGCGAACGTAAACCAAAGAACAATAAAGACCAGCATGCCACTGAACTTGACTCGTTCTGCTAACGAACCAAGAATCAGGCAGCAGGTAATGGCCGCAAAAGCACCCTGGAACACGACATAGATCAGTGCATGGATGCCAACACCCTTGGTAAAGGTGGCGGCTACCGTATTGCCATCGATTCCCTTCATAAAGGCATTATCCAGGCTGCCGAAGAATGGACTGAGTGCACTAATATGCCCCTGAGTAAAGGCAACACTATAACCATAAAGAACCCAGAGCACAGTGATCAGTGAGAAGACGGTAAAGACCTGCATCAAAACAGACAGCATGTTCTTTTTGCGCACTAATCCACCATAAAACAATGCCAGTCCAGGAACGGACATCAGAATCACGAAGGCTGAACTGATGATCATGTAGGCATCATCACCGGTATCAACCTTGTCGGTGGGTGCAGCCGCTGCAGCAGGGGCCGAGGTAGATGCAGCAGGAGCTGCCGCGGAGGTGCTGGTTGCAACAGTTGGTGCTGCTGTTGAGGCTGCAACGGGTGTTGTAACGGCTGCCGTAGAGGAAGCTGCCGCAGGCACTGGGTTGTCAGACCATGCTGGAGCCGAGCACAGCAGAGCGCTGCCCAGCCCAAGTCCCAAGAGTAGTTTTTTCATACCAAAATCCCCATTAGAGTGAAATTCGTGATTAAAGTGCATCAACGCCGGATTCACCGGTGCGAATACGTATGGTTTGTTCAAGGCTGGTCACAAAAATCTTGCCGTCACCAATCTTGCCGGTATTGGCTGCTTTGGTGATGGATTCGATAACCTTGTCCAGCAAATCGTCGGCGATCGCCACTTCAACTTTGACTTTGGGTAAAAAGTCGACCACATATTCAGCGCCGCGATACAGTTCGGTGTGTCCTTTCTGTCGCCCGAAGCCTTTGACTTCAGTAACCGTAACGCCCTGGACTCCAATGTCGGATAAAGCTTCACGTACATCGTCGAGTTTGAAGGGCTTGATGATGGCTGTAACCATTTTCATGATAAAACTCCTTTAAGCATTAGAATTTGTAAATGCCTTCCACTGCCCCGTACCCAACCTTATCGGTAAGTCCATTGCCTTTGTAAATGACACTGGCGGGGAGTTTGTCTTCACGAATTTCAGCACGCAGCTCTGAAGCACTCGTGGGGGCAAAACCGATCGTTAACGTTGCTGATTTGGTGCTTCCCTGGCCATAGCCAAGTTTATAGCCATCCTTGTCATCAAAATCCTCAAGACGGAAGGATTCGCGCCACTGATCATTGAACTGGTAATTTAGGTAAAGATCCCCAGCGTACCACTTGGCAGAGCTGCCATCGGCGAATGCCTTATCCTGTGAACCATAATCTCCATTGAGGACCACTGAAAATGCAGCGGTTGGCTTCAGGGTCAGAACCGTGTCAACCAGTGTGAGTGCGGCAGGCACTGGGCTGGTTATAAAAGGTTTAGTGACAATCAGCTTTGAGTCTGAATTGTAGCCAGTGGTATTACTGGCCAGAGCGTCTCCATAATAGCCCTGCAGAGACCAATTCAGATTCGCTGATGGATTGAAAGCCAATCCAAGTTCAGTGGTTTTCTGAGCAACCCTGGCCTGCTGCTGATCCCAACCATTAACCTCACCCAGAACGAAGGAGAGGGTTGAACTCGGTGCAACGGTTAACCGCACGCCCGTATGGGTAATGGGGATGGCGTTGAGATTGGCAATTGAGTGCGAGATATTGGTATTGACTTCATCGTTGACGACCTCGGCCCCAGCAAGTGTGTAATATTTGCCTGCCTGAATGGTATATATGCCGTGGGCATACTGCAGGAAAGCCTGGGTTAGGTCAAAGGAATTGGAACTGAGCTGACCTGTTGGTCCCGGAACCGGTGTTGTATTCTGATAGGGATATGATTTGATCCAGTCGGCATCGCTTCCCCCCACAACATTGATCAATCCACCAACGCCCTCAGTTGGCTGTTTAGCCAACTGCAGGTAGGCCTTTTTTAACTCAAATGTATTACCGCGGTTTTCAAAGTAGTTCAGACTGGTTGGAGCTCCGTTGGTTGAGTTCGGTGCTGAAAAGCTGTAAGCACTGTAGCCACCTTCGATGTAGGCTTGTTCGGTGATGCCTGATGCGGCCAGTATCTTGTCCAGGGTAGGAGCGGCTGGAGCAGAGTCTGCCAGTGCGCCGTGGGAAAGGGACGTTATTGCTACGGCAACTGCCCATCCAAGTTTCTTTGTCATGGTGTTATGACCTCACTGTGTTGGTTGATTGATATGTAACACGGTGTTAATAGCAGGGTTTGTGCCAATCGATACAACACCATGTTTATAAAGGGTTAATTGCCTTTTGTCGAATCCTGCGCTGTGGCTGATACGAGTAAAATGCACTCATTTGATGCATTTGGCTTTATGTTGATGCACAAATACAGTGCTTATATTTCGAGAAAAGGAACCTTGAGTGCCATCATGATCTTTGTTTTAAGATGCAATTTCAGCATCAGACAAACCTATACTCGTCTCGTTATCATTGACACTCGTCGAGGTCTCCATGTTGATGTATCGAAACGCAACGCTTTTGGCACTTTTTACTTTCCTGGGTGGCTGCGCCGCTATTCCATCGGGACACGAAGGGGTGGAGTGGACCGCATCTCAAGGCACTCTGCCCGATCCTTTGGCTGAAGGATTTCATGTGGTCTCCCCATTCAGTCGGGTCTACAACTATGATGTTCGCGAGCAGGAACAGCATGAGCGGCTGGAGGTGTTAGCCAATAACGGGCTGGCGATTGAACTGGACACCTCCATTCAGTATCAACCGATTGCTGCCCAGATCTATGATCTGCAGAAAGAAGTAGGGCCGGATTATTATGATGTGGTGATTGAGCCTGCGCTGCGCAGTGGCGCGCGTAAGGTTGTTGGACGTTACAGCCCTGAAGAAATCTATTCGACCAAGCGTGAGCAGATTGAGCGGGAAATCTATGCCGAGGTATCGCGCAAGGTAGCCAACCAGCATATTCGGGTCAACAACATCCTGATTGCTGATGTGCATTTGCCCAAGATTGTCGAAGATGCCATTGAGGAAAAGCTGCGTCGTGAGCAGCAAGCGCTCGCCATGAAGTTTGTGTTGGACAAGGCTCGTCAGGAAGCTGAACAGAAAAAAATTCAGGCGGAAGGAATTGCTGCCTATCAGAATATTCTAAGCAAGAGTCTAAATCCAACGGTGTTGCGTTGGCAGGAAATTGAGGCCATGCAGGCCTTGGCCCAGTCGCCCAACGCCAAAACGATTGTGTTGGGCGAAGGTGGCAAAGATCAGCCACCCTTGCTGCTTAATATGGAAAACAGCAAGTAGCAGGTGACAAAGTGATTGGCATCGTCCTGCTGCATGCTAGAATAGCATGATGTCGGCAGGAGACGATGTCCATGAATGTTGAACAGCTTTTTTCTCGTCTCGGAGAGCAGCTTGATTTTGTGCTGCCTCCGGGCATGCGCAGTATGCGTCAGGATATCGAGCAGGGTCTTCGTGTGATTTTGCAAGAAGCCCTTGGTAAAATGGATTTGGTCACCCGTCAGGAATTCAGTCAACAGACAACATTACTGAACAAAACCCAGCTAAGGGTTACTGAACTTGAAAACCGATTGCGCGTGCTTGAGCAGAAAGTCAGGGCATTGCGCCAGAACGATCAAAGCTCCCGTGGTTAGGATTCACTGTCCAGTGTTTGGCCAATCGGTTTAATCAGGCTGATCAGACCAGCTTCTTCCAGTTCATATTCAACCAGGGATCGAATAACGGCAGCACTATCGACCATCAAAACACGCTCGAGCAGTGCCCTAGCTCGTGACATATTCATCGTGCAAGCCAGTTTCTTAATGCGTAACAAGTTGCTCGAACTCATTGAAAGCGTGTCATACCCCATCGCCATCAGTAGCATGGCTGTACCAGGATCTCCTGCCATTTCGCCACAGACACTGACTTTGCGTCCGACTGCATGCACGTCCCTGACAATTTGATGCATGGTGCGAAGGACAGCGGGGTGGTAGGCTGAATAAATATCGGCGACCCGTGGGTTGTTGCGATCCACAGCCAGAATATATTGGGTCAGGTCATTTGATCCAACCGAGACAAAATCAACCAGTTGTGCCATATCGGCAACCTGGATCACCGCAGCAGGAACCTCCAGCATAATGCCGACCATGGGCTTTTCAAGATGGATGTTTAATTCTTCCTCAACCTCCATGACAGCGCGATGTAGCAGATGCAGGGCTTCCTCGATTTCAACGACTGAAGAGATCATCGGAAAGAGAATACGCAGGTTGTTCAGGCCGCACGATGCTTTGAGCATAGCCCGAAGCTGTACCATGAAAATCTCGGGATGATCAAGGGTGACTCGGATGCCTCGCCACCCAAGTGCTGGATTTTCTTCCTCGATTGGAAAGTAAGGAAGATCCTTATCGCCACCAATGTCGAGGGTGCGCATGGTGACGGGACGAGGTGCAAAAGATTCAAGCTGGAAGCGGTAGATGGCGCGTTGTTCTTCCTCGCTTGGAAAACGTTCACGCATCATAAAAGGAATTTCGGAACGATAGAGGCCGACACCCTCGGCACCACGATCACGTGAGCGGGCAACATCGACCATAAGGCCCGTATTGACCATGATCTGGATCTCATGGCCATCGACAGTTCGGGCCGGTTTGTCCTTATAGGCATCTAGACCCGCGATAAACTGTTGTTCATCACGGATAATGTCCTTGTATCGGGCTTTGAGCTGAGACGACGGATTAACATATAATCGCCCCTGATAACCATCAACAATCAGCTCGGTTTCATCAAGACTGGTGACTGAGAGTTCAGAAAGCCCAACGACCGCCGGAATACCGAGGGCACGGGCAACGATGGCCATATGGGCATTGCTGGAACCTTGAACCGTAGCGATACCAGCAATTTTGTCCAAGGGTTGTTCGACCAATACCGATGTTGAGATATCTTCACCCACCAGGATGGTGTGATCCTTCAGCTCAAAAGGTTTAATAGCGTCATTTTTCTGCAGTTGTGCAAGAACACGCAGGCCAAGATCACGCACATCGGCCATGCGCTCACGCAGATAGGCGTCTTCCATGGACTGGAATGCCTGAACGTGTTCCTCAATCACCATGCGCAAGGCGCCCTGTGCCCAATTACCTTCAACGATCCGTTCAATAATTTCCCCAACTAGGCCATGATCGTCCAGCATGCGCAGATAAACGTCGAAGAGGGCACGTTCTTCCGGCATCAAGGTATGAACCATTTTTCGATCCAGTTCCATGATCGACTGGCGTACTGCGGCAACGGCCTCTTGCAAAAGGGCGATTTCGTCTTCAGTGTTTTCGCAGGATCGATCTGGAATGGAGTTTAGTTGGGCGGGCGGGTAAACCACATAGGCTCGACCAATACCCACACCATGGCTGCCAACAACGCCGTTAAAAACCCCCACAGTTCCGGGTTTTTTGCCACGGAGGGTATCGAGTGCTCCAACAGCGCGCGCATGAGCCACAACACCCGATAGTTGAGCCGAAACGGTTACCAGGAAGGCCTCTTCTGACTCATCAAATTTTCGTTTGTCGCGC
>JAJZUM010000110.1 GCA_021848605.1 Pseudomonadota bacterium
TCATCGGCATTGGCTGTAGAGGTTATAGCTAAACCGGAAAGAACCAGGACAGCTGACAGGGATGTTGCAGCAAGGGATTTATTCATCGTAAAGCTCCATTCAATAGTCTTTTGGGTTTTAACTCAATTTCAAGGCAGCACCTTCGTGTTGCCCCATTCTGTCGAAGTAAAAGACGATGCCTTACAGTCTAGATGAAAATAATTTTCATTAATTTCTAATTTTATTGCAGCTGACCAATCTTTTTGAAAAACCAACCCAGAGTGGCCCTCAAACTGTCATTTAGGTCATTCCTATGTCCCATCGACCCTGATAATCTTGCAGGCAATCGCCAAGTCTGGAGCCTCAATCAATGCCAGTCCAACGTCCCAGTATTCTGTTCAATACCCGCCTTGTGAATGCCCGCGACCGCATTTTTCGACCGCAACACCTATCGAAGGCTGGCAAGACTCCCTACCGTATCATCTACCATGATGGACTAGTCAGTGTCCGCCACTACCATGCTTCCAGCACAACTGCAGAACAACCTCCACTGGTTTTGATTGCTCCTCTAGCTGTTAATATGCTGATCTACGATCTTTTTCCTGAACGATCTCTGGTTCGTTACTTGAGCGAACTGGGTCGACAGGTCTATCTGATCGACTGGGGCAATCCGACACGACGCTATAATCATTACAGTCTGGCCACGTATGCACTCGAACTGCTCCCACAATGCTTAGCTGCCGTACGTCGTCACAGTGGACAACGTCTCCTCGACCTGCATGGCTGGAGTATGGGGGGACATCTTCTCCTTTGTCATGCTGGACGTGGAATAGACGCTGATCTCGGTCATCTGATCATCGTAGGCACCTCGATCGATAGTCATCGATCCGGTGCTATCGGTCGTTTTGCTGACCGTCTCAATCGCTCTATGAACTGGTTGGAACGAAATTTTTCGATCCAGCGACAAAGGCTTCCAGCCCAATGGTTCTACAGCCCAGGCTGGCTTAATGCCCTCAATTTTAAACTAACAAGCCCCAAAGCAAGTCTCGAGGGATATATCGAACTCTTAAGACGTCTGCAGGATCGGGATTTTGTGATTGATCATGCTACTCAGGCAGCATTTCTAGATCATATGGTTGCTTATCCCGGAGCCCTGGCAAGGGATATGTTTCTCGAAGCCTGGCTCGCCAACCGATTTGCATCTGGCACCATGCAACTCGGTACTGAAACCATACGCTTTGACCGTATACGCCATCCAACGCTGGTTATCGCAGGACATCACGACTCCCTGGCCACTCCGGCCGCGGTTTCAGCCCTGATGCCTCTGCTAAGCAGTTGTGAGCGAAAAACCTTTATTGAAGTGCCGGGGGGACACATGGGTATCGTTTCCGGACGTGAAGCCCCAACAGCCTGCTGGCCACGTATACACTCCTGGCTGACCGAAACGCCTCTTAGTTAAGGAATACTGTGCTGTACATCAGTAAATATAACTGGAGCCATCCTGCAAGACATGGTTCAATAACCGTCCATCTAAAAACGCTTATCTCTGGAATTGGCTGGTCATGACTTCACCGTACATTCATGAAACTGTAAAAACCGTTCATCACTGGAATGATACTCTGTTCAGTTTTACCACAACTCGCCATGCCGGCCTGCGTTTCAAAACCGGCCAGTTCGTCATGATTGGTTTGATGATCAACCATAAACCACTGGTACGTGCCTACAGCATCGTCAGTGCCCACTATGAAGAACAACTGGAGTTTTATAGCATCAAAGTTCAGGATGGCCCTTTAACCTCGCACCTCCAGCACCTCAAACCTGGAGATACCTTGCTGATCAGTCGCAAACCTACAGGCTCTTTGGTACTTGACAACCTCAAACCCGGTAAACGGCTTTATCTGCTGAGTACCGGCACTGGCCTTGCTCCCTTCATGAGCGTAGTGCGCGACCCCGAGTTCTACGATGCATTTGAAAACATCATCTTGACTCATGGTGTACGTGTCGTTAGTGAACTGGGTTATCATGATTATCTAACTAATGAACTGCCCAACAATGAGTTTTTTGGTGAACAAGTTCGCCAACAACTCATTTACTACCCCACAGTAACCCGTGAAACCTTTCGTAACCAGGGGCGGCTTACTGACCTGATTGAATCCGGGAGCCTTTTTCGCGACATTGGTATGCCTGAACTCAACCCTGACCAAGACCGGGTCATGATCTGTGGTAGTCCGGCCATGCTCAAGGACTTGGTGGCCTTGCTGCAGGCTCGAGGTTTCGTGGAAGGCACCAGCAATCAGCCCGGTGATTATGTGATCGAACGCGCATTTGTGGAAAAATAATCGCGCCCAACAACCATGCACTGGTTTTGACTGCCAGCTGTCGGTGGCGAAATCCTGTTAAACTGCTACAGTTAGGTACGATGGCGATGCACTGTTCTGCGAGTTGAGCTTCGCTCGGACTGTTTCAGGTTGATTGCAGGAGTACCTTTTTTCATGGCGTCAATGCCCCAGACTCTGACCGGTTTGGCACGTCGACTCGTGGCCGACGGTATTGTTACCGAACACGATGCTCTTGAGGCATCCAAAACATCAACCCAGGAACAAGTCTCACTGGTTACGGTGTTGGTTCGGTCAAAAAAAGCCAGTCCGCTCAACATTGCTCTTGCCGCTTCCAATGAGTTTGGCGATCCTTATTTCGATCTTTCCGCCCTGCACTCGGAAATGATTCCAAAAAACTTAGTTGAAGATCGGCTGATTCGCCGTCATGGCATTCTGCCCATCTTCAAACGTGGCAATAAGCTTTTCGTTGCCGTTTCTGACCCCAACAAGCAGGAAGCGCTGCGCGATATTGGTTTCGCCAGCAAAATGACGACTGAATCAATTATTGTCGAGGAAGACAAGCTCCTCAGCCTGCTTGAAGCCTATTTCCAGAGTAAAAGTACCTCCATTAACGTCACCGATACCGATCTGAACAATCTTGAATTTGAGGACGAGGGTAGTCAAGAAGCTGAAGAGATTAGTGCAGAAAGTAGTGAGGATGACGCTCCAGTCGTCAAATTCATTGCCAAGATGCTGAAAGACGCTATCGCTAGTGGCGCTTCAGACCTGCATTTTGAGCCCTATGAAAAAATGTATCGTGTACGCTATCGTATCGATGGTGTGCTGCGTGAGGTCTTCCGGCCGCCTGTTGCCATGGCAACCCGTATTGCCAGCCGCCTGAAAGTCATGTCTCAAATGGACATTGCCGAAAAGCGGGTACCACAGGATGGCCGTATCAAACTCAGGGTTTCCCAGAGCCGGGCCATCGACTTTCGTGTCAACTCGCTACCCACTCTTTTTGGTGAAAAAATCGTACTGCGTATTCTGGATCCCTCGAGTGCCAAGCTTGGCATTGATGCCTTAGGCTACGAACCAGAACAAAAAGCTCTTTTCCTTGAAGCTCTAGAACGCCCTCAAGGTATGCTGTTGATTACCGGTCCGACCGGTTCCGGTAAAACCGTATCTCTCTACACAGGACTAAATATCCTGAACAAGCCTGACGTCAATATTTCAACAGCCGAAGATCCTGTTGAAATCAATCTGGAAGGTATCAACCAGGTAAACGTCAACAATAAGGCTGGATTATCTTTTTCTGCAGCGCTCAAGTCATTCCTGCGTCAGGATCCAGATGTTATCATGGTCGGTGAAATTCGAGACCTTGAGACGGCTGAAATTGCAGTTAAGGCAGCTCAGACCGGACATATGGTCATGTCTACCTTACACACCAACTCTGCCCCCGAGACTTTGACTCGTCTGCGTAATATGGGCGTACCCTCCTTTAATATTGCAACTTCGGTAAATCTGGTCATCGCACAACGATTAGCCCGACGACTTTGTTCCGTATGCAAGACAAAAAAAGACATTCCCATCGACAGCCTTTACCCTCTTGGATTCGTCGCTGAGGATTTTCAGCCTGAAGATATCGCTAGAGGTTCTGCTCAGTTTTTTGATGCCGTTGGCTGTGATGCCTGCAAAGATGGCTACAAGGGTCGGGTCGGGATCTACGAAGTCATGAAGGTCACTAATGCCATTCAGAGAATCATCATGGAAGAAGGAAACTCGATAGTGATTGCTGACCAGGCTCGCAAGGAAGGATATCCTGATTTGCGCCGCTCTGGCATCAAAAAGGCTCTGGCGGGCGTAACGAGCCTGACGGAAATCATGCGTGTTACCACCGATTGACAGGTTCCTATCCCATGGCCAAATCATCAGACGAACTGAGTAATTTCAGCTATAACGGCGTGGATCGACGGGGACAAAAGGTCTCCGGTTCGATTCGAGGAAAGAATGCAGCTTCTGTGAAGTTGCTGTTGCGCAAACAAGGCATCAATGTTTCCCAGGTCACCAAAAAATCCGACCCGATCAATATCCCTTTTCTGAACGGCAAGAAAAAAATCACTTCACTCGAAGTTTCAATTTTCGTTCGCCAACTGGCAACCATGATGAAAGCCGGTGTTCCACTGGTGCAGTCATTCGATATTGTTGCCGATGGACTGGATAATGAGTCCATGAAAGAAGTTGTGCTCGGTATCAAGCTTGAAATCGAAGGTGGCAGCAACTTTGCCAATGCCTTGCAGAAATACCCCGCCCTCTTCGACAAACTTTTTGTCAGTCTGGTTGCGTCAGGGGAACAATCAGGTGCATTGGAAACCATGCTGGATCGCATTGCTGTCTATAAGGAAAAAAGTGAGGCACTGCGTAGCAAAATTAAAAAGGCCCTGAAATATCCTATTTCGGTCATCGTGGTCGCCGTGATTGTTACCATCATTCTGCTGGTCAAGGTTGTGCCGGTCTTTCAGAACCTCTTTCAGGGTTTTGGCGCGCAACTCCCTGCATTCACCCAAATGGTCATCAATATGTCTAACTGGGTACAGACCAAAGGCTGGATTCTCATTTTTGTATTTGCCGGCATTTACGTTGCCTTTTCTGAGGCGCGCAAACGCTCACCTGCCTTTGTCAACTTCCTGGATCGCACCTACCTGAAATTACCCGTCTTTGGCAATATCATTTATATGGCGGTAGTTGCCCGCTACAGTCGCACCCTTGCCACAACCTTTGCTGCTGGCGTCCCCCTGATTGAAGCATTGACCTCCTGCGCCGACGCATCAGGCAATGTCGTCTACCAAGAAGCCATCCTACGCATCCGTGATGAAGTTGCCTCAGGCCAACAGCTTAACTTCAGTATGAAAAGTTCCAATCTGTTTCCTGCCATGGCTGTGCAAATGGTTTCGATTGGCGAAGAGTCAGGCAAACTCGACGCCATGCTCGACAAAGTTGCCACACATTTTGAATCAGAAGTCGATAATGCTGTTGATGGTTTGACCTCTATGATGGAACCAATGATCATGGCTATTCTCGGTGTTCTGGTGGGAGGTTTGATCATTGCCATGTACCTGCCCATTTTCCAGATGGGCAACGCGGTCTGATGCTCCTGTTACTTCAGCATCTTCCGTTGGCGATACAAATGGGTTATTTGGCCATTTTTGGGCTCATTATGGGTAGTTTTCTGAATGCAGTCATATTTCGGCTACCCCTGCAACTCTACCGTCGCTGGAATGAAGAAGCAGCGTCATGGCTAAAAGAGTCCAGTACGCGTGCCAGTGATGAACGTGGCTGGACCCAGAGCCTGTGGCAAAACCGCTCCCATTGCCCACAGTGCTCGACTTTGATCGCCTGGTACGACAATATTCCTGTGCTTTCATGGATTTTTCTTCTGGGTCGCTGCCGTCATTGCCAACAACGCATTAGCATACGGTACCCAATGATCGAGCTGTTGACTGCATTGATTCTGGTCATAATGGCCCGACATCTCGGGCTTAACCTAGCCTTCTTCGTGACCATTCCGTTCATACTGGGTCTGATCACCCTAAGCTTTATTGATCTGGATACCCAATTACTCCCTGATTCCATCACTCAGCCCATGCTCTGGTTGGGACTTCTTGTCAACAGTCAGCATATGCTCGTCCCACTTGACTCAGCACTGTACGGCGCTATTGCCGGTTACCTGCTGCTCTGGTCGCTCTACTGGTTGTTCAAACTGACCACCGGCAAAGAAGGTATGGGTTATGGTGATTTCAAGCTATTAGCCGTCCTTGGTGCCTGGCTGGGTTGGCAAATGCTGCCTGTCATCCTGCTAGGCTCTGCATTGGCGGGCACTCTGGCCGGACTGATCTATCTTCTTGTTCGTCGCCGCAGCCTGGCCTTTCCATTTGGACCTTATCTAGCTCTGGCGGGTCTATGGGCCTTATATTACCATCATCAACTCATGTACTGGGCCATGAGTCATGGCTAACTGGATTCTTGGGCTAACTGGAGGCATTGGCAGCGGCAAAAGCATGGCGAGCCGTTATTTCGAACAACAAGGAATAGAGTGTATTGACGCTGACCAGATTGCCCGGGATGTTGTCCAGACAGGCACAACCGCACTGAACAGCATCATAGAACACTTTGGTACAGGGGTTCTACTTCCCAATGGCCAACTAAACCGGGCCCAATTGAGGAGTATTATTTTCAGTGACCCTGCTGAAAAACAGTGGCTGGAACAACTCTTACACCCACTCATCCAAGCCGAAACGGAGCGCTGCCTTCATGAAAGCCAAAGCGCTTATACGGTCTTGGTCTCTCCCCTGCTGTTTGAGCAAGGTCGCCACCAGCAGTGTGACCGAACACTGCTGATTGATGCGCCTGAACAATTGCAACGCCAACGCACCATGGTCCGCGATGGAACCAGTAGTGAACAGGTTGAATCCATCATGAGCAGCCAGTGGACACGTGCACAACGACGTTCGATGGCAGACGATGTCCTACTTAATGACCAGGGCCCAGAACAGCTTTATCAGCAATTGAAAGTCCTGCACAAACGTTATGTGAACTTAGCTCTTAAAACTCAAAGATGAGGCAACTCACCAGGCAGCATGACGTAACCTGCAAACTTGTCACTCCGGGTAAATACCAGCAAAACACTACGATAACGACCGGCAAAGAAACCATAACGCCATTGACCAGGTTGTGTTCCTGAATGATGAGTTTGCCATTGATGCCAAACATCCAGTCCAAAACCCTTAAGCCAGCCCTGCACCGCCCTCTGGTAACGTTCCTGATTAAGGATACAATCAGGTGCCGATAGCGGTTCAAGATATTTCCACTGTGCCGCTGCCGGCACGCCACGGTTGATATGCGCTATAAGATCAGGCAGTTCCTGCCTGGTGGGCAAACGCACGTACACCATGGGTGGACGCAGATTGGACAAAGTTGCAAGACGCTGGACATGCAGCCCGGACAACCGATAGGGCTCAGAGGTCAAAGACTGAAAGCCATTGATCGTATAGCAGTCCGCAACCGGATGTTCCTTAAGCACATTGTGCAGCCCCCAGATCATGGCAGAAAACTGGATGGTCATCAGTACAACAACATCAAAGACCATCAAATGACGTGCCTTGCCTGGCCAAAATACCACAAAAAACAACAAGGGCCCCATGACTGCATCAACAGCACATACCATCAACCAGCCGCGCCAACCACCATCTGCCCAAAAATGAAATCCAGGGTAGTCGTAAAAGCTGACCGCTCCAACAAGCAGAAGAAAAAAAAGCCATAAGGCAAAACTGAAACGACTGGCTCTGATTTTGGCCAGAACAATGCTCTTCCATCGCGACACGATCATCGAACTTCTCATAGATCCCCCCCATAAGCGCAAAGAACAAAGGTTCAGTTTTGCCTGCATCTTAACCGTTAGAGCCTTGGGGGCAGAATTTTAAAATTTCAAGAGTTGTTCAAGGCCGATCTTCAATCAATCTTTTTTTAACCACAAAATCCTCTTTTGAAAGACCCATAGTCAGCGCATAAGAAGTCGCAATATAGATTGACGAATAGGTTCCCACAAAAATACCAATCAGCATGGCAACAGCAAACCAGTGCAATGCCGAACCACCCAAAATCAACAAAGCCAGTACCACTAATAAAACCGTGGTAATGGTCTTCAAGGTTCGACGCAAGGTCTCTGTCAGAGAAATATTGACCACATCAATCGGCTCGGCCTTGCGCAACTTGCGAAAGTTTTCGCGAATACGGTCAAATTCAACAATCGCTTCATTGAGTGAATAACCAATCAAGGCCAATACAGCTGCCAGTACTGTTAAATCAAAGGGCAAGTGAAACAGGGAAAAAATACCGACGGTGAAAATAACATCATGACTGAGTGCCATCAATGCACCAAAAGCAAAGTTGAATTTGAAGCGCAGTGCCACAAACAGTGCCATCAATCCCAGAGCAAGCAGCACCGCCAGAACAGATTGCTGGTACAGTTCATTACCTACTTCACTACCCACACTGTCAACCGATTTCAGGGTTGCCGGATTCCCATGAAATGACAGGGCAGAAAGAACCTCCTGACCTACGGTCACATCCGAGTTCTTCTGCGGCGGCATACGGATGAGGATATCACTTGCCTTGCCCAGATGCTGTACCACCGTGTCGTGAAACCCTGCCTGCAACAATCGCGCCTGTACCTGTTCCTGAGAGACTGGCAGACTGAAGTCAATCTCCACTGAGGTGCCCCCGGTAAAATCAAGACCTAGATTCAGTCCACGCACGACAATCGACACCAGACAAATGACCAGCATAATGCCGGACATAATGGCCAGTGGCTTACGAAAGCGCATAAAATTAATGACCTTAATATCTGGTGCCTGCTTGGCTGTGGCCATGGTTGTCCCTCCGGCTCAGATCGACAGTCGAGACACGCGGCGCGTGCCATAAATACGGTTGACCAGCACACGTGTCACCGTAATTGCAGTAAACATAGATGCCAGGATCCCGATGGCCAGCGTGACCGCAAAACCTTTGACCGGACCTGCGCCCATCGCGATCAGAATCGACGCAACAATCAGAATCGACAGGTTTGAGTCCAGGATCGTAGATCG
>JAJZUM010000111.1 GCA_021848605.1 Pseudomonadota bacterium
ATAGGCTGTATCAAAACTGCCATGTTTAAACAGGCAACGCATGCTGTTCTCCGTGTGTTCAAAGACCAGCAGCTCAATACAGACCGGTGAACCATCCAGACAGAGAATCAAATCCCGTGAGTGCTCGGCCAGTGAAAATTCCTGAGTATCGTAGGTCACCATACAGCCAAAGAAGCTCATATCATCAATATGAACCGGAATATCAACGGCGATGGAGCCATCCACAGGAGAAAAACTGACCACTCGGGCCTTGGGATTGCACGGTACAAAGCGTGGCTCACCACGTTGCTCGAGATGTTGATACGTTCCCGGTTCATAAACCCGGATGCCTTGATAGGTCCGTAAGTCATCACCACGCAAGAAACCGGCAAACATACTCATGGTGGCATCACGACGTTCCAGTTGTGCCACATGATCCGCACCTTCGATCAAGGCAAAGGTAGCTTGAGGACAATGTGCCGCAAAACTGGCATTTTCAAAAGGCATGGTGAAGTTGTCGTATTCACCGGTAGCCACCAGAACCGGACAGGAGGGATAACCCAAAATGCCTTCAATTTCCAATAATCGACGCGCATTGATACGATAACGATGCTGATCATTGCCTTCAAAGGTCATCATTTGCTTGTGGAACAGGCGGCGTACCGTGTCGGTAATCGCTGTCTCTTCGAGGCGGTTATGATTGACCAGGTAAAGGACAACAGCCTGACCAAACTCATCCATCTTGCCTTCATCAAGCGTACGCAGTGACTCTTCCAGCAACATCCTCCAGCTTTTGCGCGGCCGGGTCAGAATGCCCGTCACAATGAGCCGCTCCGTATGCTGGGGGTATTTATAAGCAAAGGTGCTTGCAATCACCGAACCGAGCGACAATCCCATCAACGAGACTCGCTGCAAACCAACACGCTGCGTCCATTGGAATAAAAGGTCTGAAAGATCTTCCATGCCCAGTTCAGAGGATAACTGCTGATTTTCGCCCAATGAGGGCAAATCAACTAAAACGACTGGAGCGACCTTGAGCAGATAATCCAGACTGAACTTGAACGAATTAAAATTCTGAAAAGCCCCACCAAGCATGATCAGCGGTGGAACATCGACCCCTTCAGGGCCTTTGAATGCCAGGTAGTTGACGGTCCAGCGACCTACTGAATCCTGACACGGAGTACCACGAAGCATACTGCGCTCATAGTCCTTGAATTCAATCATACTGCCCCCTACGGCTTAGCCGTTTATTTTGTTATATTATTGTTTTGTTGTCTGGAAGGAACTTCCTGTACCTCCCAGACTGACATACTACACAGTTCGTGAGTAATTTTCACGACCCTATAACAATTTGCCGACACACGGCAGACCAGCGGATACAGAGGCAAGCATGAGCATCCTGGAATTGATGTCAGCACTTGGACGAAGTGCCCGTGCCAGCAGCAAGGAACTTGCAAGGGCATCCACAGCCCAAAAAAATGCAGCATTGGCTGCACTTTTGCAGCAGCTCAAGGCAGATCAGAGCTCCATTATGGCCGCCAACCAGCATGACGTTGACCAGGCTCAGGCTGCACAACTCCATGATGCCATGATCGATCGCCTGACACTGACACCTGCCCGCTTTGCTTCCATGCTGCAAGGAATTCAGCAAGTGATGGATCTTCCTGACCCGATTGGCAGCGTCACCGACATGACTTATCGTCCATCAGGCATTCAGGTTGGCAAGATGCGTGTACCCCTCGGTGTGGTCGGCATGATCTACGAGTCCAGACCCAATGTAACGATTGAAGCCGCCTCACTGTGCATCAAGTCCGGAAACGCCTGTATTCTGCGTGGAGGGTCTGAATCCATGCACACCAATCAGGCCCTGGCCTCTCCCATGGGACACGCTTTGCAACATGCAGGACTGCCTATCGAATGCGTTCATATCGTACCCACCACTGACCGGGATGCCGTAGGCCAAATGGTGCGCATGCCTGAATATATTGACGTCATCATTCCCCGCGGTGGCAAAGGGCTGATTGAGCGTATCAGCAAAGATGCCAGGGTTCCTGTCATCAAACATCTTGACGGTATCTGCCATGTTTACATTCACCATCAAGCCAATCTGAATATGGCGTTCGATATCGCACTTAATGCCAAAACCCATCGTTATGGGGTCTGTAATGCCATGGAAACATTACTAGTAGATGCTGCTATTGCAACCCGTGCACTTCCTCCTATTCTGACCAGCATGCACGAAAAGGGCGTTGAACTCAGGGGCTGCTTACGAACACATAGTCTGTTTCCAGAGTTGACCGGCCTAGCCACTGATGAAGATTGGTCCACCGAATATCTTGCGCCCATTCTTTCCATAAAGATCGTCGATGGTATGGATGAAGCCATTCAGCACATTGCGACCTATGGCTCCCATCACACGGATGCCATCGTGACCGACGATTTGCCCAGCGCACAGCGATTCTTGCGTGAAGTTGATTCCAGTTCTGTCATGGTCAACGCATCCACCCGCTTTGCTGATGGTTTTGAGTATGGTCTCGGCGCTGAAATCGGAATTTCGACGGATAAATTCCATGCCCGTGGGCCCGTTGGACTGGATGGCCTCACGTCCCTTAAATGGATTGTTATCGGTCAGGGCCATGTCCGTGGTAGCTGACCGCGATCAGCTTCTTTGTCTTTTTGGTGGCTCTTTTGATCCGGTGCATCAGGGCCATCTCGCCATGATAAACCATCTGCTAAATCTGCATCCTGCTGTTGAGCTTGTGATCCTACCTGCGGCGCAATCACCACTTAAACACACGACAACCTCGTTCTGTCACCGTTTGTCCATGCTTAAACTAGCCACTGAGCACCTTGCACGGACACACATCGATGATCGCGAAAGCAACCGACCAGGACCATCTTATACGATCGACACGCTCCGCGAATATCGCCATGAGCATCCTCAACAGCGACTGGTTTGGGTTATGGGGGATGATGGCATTGCAGATCTTGATCGCTGGAAGTCCTGGTCGCTCTTTCCCGAACTGGTTCATTGCCTCGTCCTTATGCGTACCGGAGGCACTATTCATGTGCCCGGCTTTCATCCAACCCAACATATTGATGATCTTTTCCAAAAAGATGCGGGTCTTGTTCTGACGCTGCGCAACGCTTTATATGCATGCACTTCAACCCGCATCCGTGCCCTTCTGGCCACTCAAGACCCACGAGCAAGTAGCTTGTTACCAGAACCTGTTTATCGTTTCATCCAGGACCACCACCTCTACCAGGGAGCAAAAAACTCTTTATGAATACTCCGATTCCGACTTCCGTATTACGGGATATCGTTCAAAACGCACTTGAAGACCTAAAGGCAGTCAACATAACCATGCTCGATGTTCACAATCTGACGTCTCTTGCCGATACCATGGTGATTGCCAGTGGTACTTCAACCCGGCATGTCAAGTCAATTGCCGATCATGTCCAGGAAAAAGCCAGAGCCGAGGGCATCAAACCAATTGGCGTTGAAGGCGAGCGCGAAGCTGAATGGATTTTGGTTGATTTTGGAGACTTGATTGTTCATGTCATGCTCCCTGCCACACGTAGTTTTTATGATCTCGAACGTCTCTGGCAACCGGAAGAAGCTCGTTGAAAATACGTTTGATCACGGTAGGAAATACCCCGCCAACTTGGGTGCGCCACGGCTATGAAGAATACGCCAAGCGATTTCGCCAGGACCTGCACATTGAACTGGCAGAAATTGCCTTACCGACCCGGCATCGCAGCTCCACAATCGCAGCAAATCTTGAACGCGAATACGAGCTCATCCAGGCCAGTCGCCGCAAAGGAGACGCGCTTGTCATTCTTGATCCCTTGGGAGATATCATCTCAACCGAACAACTTGCAAAGAAGGTCCAAGACTGGCAAATCCAGGGCAACCCACTCTCGATGGTCATCGGTGGTCCCGACGGCATTGATGTGCGTCTCAAAGAACAGGCTGTATGGTCATGGTCATTGTCCCGTCTGACCTTTCCTCATCCACTGGTGCGGATACTCGTCGCTGAACAACTCTATCGTGCCTGGTCAATCCTGCACCATCACCCCTATCATCGCGGCGATTAAAAATCAGCTTATTTTCTTTAAGCCTGCTGGGCTCAAGCGCACAATCGTTTGACGGTGCAACAAATTAAGCAGGACCATACAGCGTTGCTGTGAATCGGTCATCTGGAACACACCCTCAAGACCTGCCAATGGCCCGTCTTGAACCAGTACCCTATCCCCTGCTTCAAATACATGCGTTACGCTTTGTATCTGCTCACGACTACGCAACTGGGCAATGATCTGATCTTCAATGACTGCTGGTTCATCACCAAAACGAATCAGCTGGCTGACACCTAAGGTAGAACGAATTGGAGCCCAACTACGGGCAAACATGTCATTATCCAGTTGAATAAAAACATAACGGGGAAATAAGGGCTCATGGGTAACAACAAGTCGGCCTTTACGTATTTTTTCCTGCTTAAAATACGGCAGATAACATTCATAGTTCTGACGAACTAGATTTTCCAGTGCTAGCTGTTCATGACGTGGTTTCGTATAAACAAGGTACCATGCAAGCATGTCAATGCCCCCGCAAATATACCCGAATCTGGCGCATTTTTTCTGCCGTCTCAGGATCATCACCTGCACGTTGCAGAGATTCAGCCACAAAAGCCCAAACAACACAGAGAAACATGCCCAGCATGCCACCAACAATCACAATCAACGCCCGCTTCGGTTTCGAGTGGCGCTCAGGAACTAAAGCCGGATCAACAACCTGAACCACAGGAAAGTCTTTTGCCTCATCAACCTTGGCAGTCTCGTACTGCTGCATCATAAGCTTAAGCACTTCTTGCTCGAACAGTACATCACGATATTTCTGAAGATAGACCAGACTTTGCGGTGATTTTTTTTGTCTACCATCCACTCCAGACTCCGGCTGTTCATGCAACTTGGCGCGCAGGCTCTGCAAAGTCTGCTGCAGACGCAAATAATCTGGATTATTTGGGGTTACCGAAATCTGCATGGCCGAAAGTTCGACTTCCTTAGCTGCGATCTGGGCACGCAACTGGGCATTGGAAGCAGCAACCTCTCGTTCCTGAGGATAGAGTTCAATCCAACCCTGACCTTGGCCCATCTGGGATAAAGCCACCTCATCCTTATTGAGCCGGCTTTCACTCTCATGAACCTGCTGCTCAAAAAAAGCCCGCTTCTGCGAAGCCTGGGTGATCGCCAAATGCGACACAACCTGATTGAGGACGGCGACTGCAGCGTTGGCGACATCTGCAGCTCGCCGAGGGTTGCGATCAGTAAATTCAATCTTGATCAGCGATGATTTCTTGTCAGCCGTCACTGCCAGATTGGCCGCAAACACCTTACGTGCATCATCCAGAGTTTTGCTGTGATACACCTGCATCAGGTGAAAGCGCATGATCAAGGAATCTGTCACTGTTCGGCTTTTGAGCAATCCCTCATACAGATCGGCAGACCCCCCGCCAAAATCCCCTCCGACACCTGCCATCGCCCCCAACTGACCAGCAAGAAGCGCTGCGGCCCCACCCGAAGACTTTTGCGGCGGCATAACCGTAACATTTGCAGTGAACTGGTCTTTCATGACCAAGGCTATAACTACCGCAAGCAACGCAACAAGGAACGTTCCACCGACAATCATGCGCCAGCGCTTGGCAAGAACCAGCATCAGATCAAGCAGGCTAATTTCATCTTCATCGACCCAAACCTGCCCCGAGCCTACACCGGAAGCTGGCGTCTGATCATGTCCATTCATCCGATTATTCCTAGAGTACGCCTGAAAGCTTTAAGGTACCAACACCAACACCCATGTTGAAGATAACCTGTGACCAGTCAATAAACTTCTTGACTGATGAGGTATTATCCGTCTTGCTGGGAACGACAATGGCGTCTCCTGGCATTAAATGCAGATGATTAAAACGATTAATACCCCAGAAAATTCGGGTATTCTGTTTACCCAGCACGGAACCATCCATGCGCATCAAATAAACGCGATTGGAATCGGCTGTAGCAAGAAGACCACCGGCATCACGCAAGTAATCACCGACCGTTTTCTTGGCATCATAAAGATAGGAATTATTGGCATTGTATACATCCCCGAAGACACCAACAGTACTTGGTTTAGCTGGCACATAAAAATGATCGCCATTTTCTAAGGTCAGGTCCGGTATATCCTGCACAGAGCTCGCCTGAGCGGGCATTGACAAAACAACACGACCATCGGGTTTTTGTTGGGCAAGAACTTGAAGCTCAGCCAGTTGGCGTGACTCTTCTTGACCAATAGAAGCCGACTCCTCCGGGGTTAATGCCTTGGATTGGGCAAGACCATAGCTACGGGTAATGTCCATTCGTGTTTTGGCAACATAGTCATTCAGGCGCCTTTGCTGTAATGCACGAGCCGACTCACGCGAGAAAACCGAACCATACAGATAAGCATCCGGAGCAAGCCCACCCACACGAACAAGCAACTGTCGAAGAGTTTCACCGGGCAAAGCCTGATAGATTCCAGCATGTTCAATTTCGCCTTCAACCGTAACAATTCGCGGTCGAGTCTCCGCAGGGGTCTGAATCGTATTCTGGGCAAAAACGGACACCACATCCCCTGGCTGTAAAACAAGATCCTGCGACGCATCATGATCAATCACCGCCTTACGAAGAACGAAAGGGATCAAATCTGTTCCAAGCGTTTGCGGATTCAGACGCTCAATCACCGCATAGTCCCAATTAATGGAGTTCTCTGCAATCCCCTCAGTTCCCTCAACTCTCTGGCGGGCGGATCCCTGCAATTGATTTGAAGCATTCCAGAAACTATCTGTAATCAACATATCCTTATTGGGAATCAAATCTGAAATCTTCATACCTTTGTGCCATGCCATCCGATAGGGTGCAGCCACATGCCCCGTCAAACTAACTGCATTGGAAATTCGTGAAGAAAATGATGAAAACCCAACCACATCACCATCATGAACGAACTGGCTCAATGCTTGACTCATCGACCACAACTCCGCATGACGTGTTGCTGAACTCTGATCGAGACGCAGCACTTGAACCGGCTGGGAAGACGTTGTCGTTTCGAGCCCACCTGCAAAAGTCACTACATCCTGAAGATGCTCTTGACCTTTCATTTCAAAAATTGCCGGTGTACGCACTCCATTCACGAGGGCGACCTGTGGGCCAACCGTTGGAACAAAAAGTACGTCACCATCCTGAAGACGCACATCATGCGTCTTATCACCATGAACCAGAAAATCATAAATATCAAAATGTGAAACAACAACGCCGGATCGACGCAGCTCAATATTTCTCATGGAGCCCGCCGAGGATGGGCCACCACAGACAAACAAGGCATTCACCAACGTTGACAAAGAACTTAGCGTATAAGCACCAGGCTGACGAGCCTGACCAACGACATAGACATGAATCGATCTTAAATGCCCCATCGCGACATGAAGATCAAAATTACGAAAATCCCTGCCTATGGCCTGTTTGATCACCTCAGTTAAACGTCCATAAGGCACGCCTGCAACAGGAACCGTACCAACATGCGGAATATCGATCAAACCATTTCGATCGACAACCACGCGCTCATGCCCCTCAAGCTGGCCCCAGGTCGTCAGCATCAATTCATCCCCAGGACCAATAAGGTAATCCGATGAAACCGGCACGTCCTGTACAGGTGCGAACGTTGACACCCCCCGACCAAAAAGATTAGCGCCGAAGACGGGCAACTTAATACCCGTAGCAACCGCAACGTACTTTTGAAACTGACTGGGTGCCTGTACAGCTACAACAGAAGTACTAACTTGTTTATTATCTGCAAGACCGGACGAATTGCTGGATGAGTTACCGCCTCTTGACGCCGCAGAAGTTCCGCTTGAAGAAGTTGCCGTCGACGAACCAAACGTGGTTACTGACGGCGCATTCGCCTCAAAAGCATCAGGCGTTGCACCGGTTGCCCCCACTCCGGATGCTCCCTGCCCACCCAAAGCCGCTGCACCAATCGTTCCGGCTCCAACACCCAACATGACACCATTAAGAGACCACGCCATGAAATTCATTGAAGACAATACAAAAAAAACGCAGAACACCCTGAACCAAGACCAGGAAATTTTCTTTGACAATTCCAATTCCGTGAACACCCCAACTCCTGCGACATGACGAAGCACGTCTTACTAGGTATTAATCAATTCGTCCCAAAGGCTGGGCATTATAAACGAGCCAACCTTTGCTTGTGAATGGACTGTCCAAAATTCACATTTTTGAATATCACCAGCACTACTCACCCGTACAAACAGTACTAAAAAATGCGCTAAAAAACATAGACAAAAGATAATAAAAACAGTATTTTAGATCATATCCATCGCAACGAGTTTAATTACACCTTTGATACTTTGTAAACACTGATGCAAGGATTATCAAAATCCGAACCTGGCACTTCAAATCATCTGCTGACTCTGATACACGACCAATCGCGCACTGTAGATCGCTTTGTGCATAGGTATAGAAAGCGTACAGACCCAGTTAAGTGCAACCTTAACAAAAGGTACACCACTAGAGTAAATTGAACCGCCCCGGGTATCGCGGAGGCTGATTGGTTTGAGTCAGGCTGCTTTCCGGCTATCTGCCTGACCCAGTTCATATAATGCCTCAAACTCCGCTGGAGGTATACTTCCGATTGGCTCCAGCAAGCGAGTTTGATTGAACCAGGTGACCCAATTGAGTGTCTCCAACTCCAGGTCATCGATCGATTTCCAGGGGCCCAGCTTATTCACGACTTCTGCCTTGTACAGTCCGTTGATGGTCTCTGCCATGGCGTTGTCATAGCTGTCTCCAGTACTCCCCACGGAGGGTCTGATTCCAGCGTC
>JAJZUM010000112.1 GCA_021848605.1 Pseudomonadota bacterium
ACTTAGGTTACTTATGGCGGCTGTTTCCGTAACCTCGAAACCAACCTTGTTCGCCGGTACCTGCCAGCGATCAAAACCGGCAGCAATGTAGGCAAGGGTATCCGGTTGATTGATCGTCACTCCGGAAAGATTGATACAGCAACGTTCGATCTTGTGTACATCCGGCCCTAGACTGGACAGCCAGGCCAAAGTGCGATCAATGACCCAGCGATCCACAGCTTTCATCCAGCCATATTTTTCAGCAGCCGATAAAAATTCAGCTGGAGCGTGCATCACACCATCGGGGGTATGCATGCGCAAAAGAATTTCAAAGTGCTCACCTTCAGAAGAGGATTGCACTTGTGTTATTGTTTGTCGATACAAAACAAAGGCATCCCGATCAAGCGCCTCGGCAATTCGACTGGACCAGAGCATTTCATCCTGGTGCATCATCAGGAGCCGATCCTGTCGGCAACCAATATGCATGCGATTGCGCCCTTGCTCCTTGGCCAAAAAACATGCAGCATCGGCAAGTGCCAGTACATCCTGAGGCGAGGCTGTTTCCCGATCTACGACGACCATACCAACACTGGCCGTTATCTGATATTTACGATCCTGCCACTCCAGGCGCAAACCCTCAAGTTGACGTAACACTTCCTTGCCTACCCGCTTGCCCGCCTCTTCAGGACAATCCCAAAGCAAAATAGCAAATTCATCACCCCCTAAGCGCGCCAGAACATCCTTGAAACGCACGACCGAACGCAACTGCTGAGCAACACGCTGAAGCAGGGCATCTCCGACTGAATGTCCTGCCATATCATTAATGACACGAAACTGATCAAGATCCAGGTAGCACAGCACATGGCGCATGCCGTGCTCAACACTCATTTGAACGGCTTGTTGCAGCCTAACCTCAAATTCCTTGCGACTGAAAAGCCCCGTCAGCACATCTAACTGGGCTGCAACCTCAATCTGCCTCGACCAAAATGAGGCATCCGTCCGATCACGCAAAAGCAAATAGCGTCCTGCCTGTTCATCATATTCGTTCAATACTGGAAAAAAATCGCATTCGATATCGAGAATGCTGGCATCACGGCGGCGTAATCGCCAGGCACCTCCAAGCCGAATTCGATGCCTGGATGAAAAAGCCGGCATCAGCGCAGACTGAAGACTTTGTGCCCGATCACCACGCTCAAGCTGCAAAAGCGACCAAATGCTGGTACCCAACCAATCCACTCGCTCACAATCGAGTAAAACACGTGCTGCAGGGTTCATGTATACAACCTGAGCCTGACGATCAAGACCAATTACGGCATCCGAAATGGCACCCAAAAGCTGATGCCAGTACGAAAACCCATATCCCCCAATCGCAGGTACTTGATCAGTACCGATGTGATCGTCCGTCTGATCGAGCTGTCTGCTTCGTTCGTTATTGTCTTTACGCATGTACGAGCCGTTGTCATGTTCTAGTGCATTCATTCTAAAACCAAGGCATCAGCATTGGCTTTGCAGTTGATACTACACGAACCGGAACACAAAAAACATCAGAAAGTTTTCAAATATGAGACAAAACCGTTTGAATTACTTGAATAAAGAAAAAATGGCGCCCCGAACACGATTCGAACGTGCGACCTGTCCCTTAGGAGGGGACCGCTCTATCCTACTGAGCTACCGGGGCACGGCTGAGGGGAGATAGTCTACACATAGAAAGGCCCCAGGCCAAGATCAGCCGGGGCCATAAACGTTTTGAACCAATCAGACGCTGAAAAGCGCTTCGCTCGACAAACCTTGTTTTTCAAGAATATCACGCAAGCGACGCAATGCATCAACTTGAATCTGGCGCACCCGCTCACGGGTCAAACCGATTTCTTCGCCGACCTCTTCAAGAGTGGCCGCATCAAAGCCGCGCAAACCGAAACGTCTCGCCAGAACTTCGCGTTGTTTCTCAGGCAATTCATCAATCCAGATATCCAGACTGCCGCGTATGTCTTCTTCTTCCAGCAACTCGGAAGGATCACTGACACGCCCATCCGTCAGTACCTCAGCCATGGTCTTGTCTGAATCCGGACCCGCTGGCATGTCAATCGAACAAATCCGCTCATTCAGGCCAAGCATGCGATGAACTTCTTCCACGGGACGATCAACCAATTCGGCAATTTCTTCGGCAGAAGGCTCGTGATCGAGTTTTTGGGTCAGTTCGCGCACGGCACGCAGATAAACATTAAGTTCCTTGACCACATGGATGGGCAAGCGAATGGTACGGGTCTGATTCATCAGCGCCCGCTCAATCGTCTGACGAATCCACCAGGTCGCATACGTTGAAAACCGGAATCCACGCTCAGGATCAAATTTCTCGACAGCATGAATCAGACCAAGGTTACCTTCCTCAATCAGATCCAGAAGAGTCAAACCACGGTTGATATAACGACGGGCAATTTTGACGACAAGTCGCAAATTACTTTCAATCATGCGCTTTCGGGCACTTTCAATACCACGGCGCGCCCGGCGGGCATAATAAACTTCTTCCTCTGCCGACAATAACGGAGAATACCCAATTTCATTAAGATAGATCTGGGTAGCATCCGCAACACCCTGGGAAGAACTTTCGAAACTGCGACGATATGGAGTCGATGCAGCAACCTCACCCGATGGTGTCTGTTTGTTGCCCGAACCTTCCGAAATTGTTCTGTTATATTTGGATTCCTTGCGAATCTGCATAGTTTTCCCCTCGACAACCAATCACATCAACGTCCGCCTATTCAACGGTGAACTGCTTTATGCTTTTATAGCCCGACTTGATGAATACTTCGTGGCAAAAAACGCTCCGGATCAACCGGATGCCCTTCTTTTCTAATCTCGAAGTGCAGTTCGAACTGATTCGTGCCACTTTCCCCCAACCGCGCAATCACCTGACCTGAATGGACCTTGTCTCCCTCATGAACCAGCAAAACATCATTATGGGCATAGACACTCAGGTAGCGTTCACCATGCCGAATAATCACCATACGACCGTAGCCCACCAACCCACTGCCCACATACACGACAGAGCCATCAGCCGCTGCAAACACAGGTTCGCCTCTTTTGCCTGAAATGTCTATACCCTTGTTTCCTAAAGGACGATCTGAAAATCCATGGATGACTTTACCCTTGACGGGCCATTGCCATTCAATCTTGTCCGACGCAAATGCCTCAGTCGTGTTTTTGACGTCATATTCCTTTTGACGTTCAGACTGACTGACTTCTGTCGCCCGAACTGATTTTTCAGAACGAATCACCGCATGCTTCTGAATATTTTTCGAACCATCGCTGTCGACCGAATTTTGCCGGCCTCTGGAGCCCCCCCCCAGAACCAAGCGCATGCCCGCCCAGATATGGGCCGGATTTCTAATATGGTTATTTTTTGCTATCTCTCTGTAATCCAAGTCATATTTGACAGAGATCGCATACAAGGTATCACCGCGTTGCACGATATAGATGCGAGGCTCGGATGTTGGCGTGGTCTGTGCTGCCATGCCAGCTGTTCTTGGGGCCACACAACCAGCAATCACTGCTACGATTGCGATCACCACCAAGCGAACCCATAACACCATGTCCGGAAAAAACCTGTTTTTGTCAGACATAAGCAAATCTTCTCAACGATAAAACAGGAAACATTAGGCAGCATTTTAATAACAAAACACTACATTAAAGTTGTTTTAATGAAAAAAAAAATCTAAGAACCGGATCGAGACTGGATACCACCCAACATGGGAACAAACTTGACCACGCCCAGACTTTTCTCCTTAAATCCTTGTTCACTACGTAAAACCAGACGCAACTCCTGCGTCTCGCCACCACCAACCGGGATGACCAAGCCACCTGGAACAGCCAATTGATCAAGCAATGCCTTAGGAATCTGGCGGGGAGCTGCGGCTGCAAGTATGGCTTTGTAAGGCGCCCCCTTCGGCCAACCAAGCATGCCGTCTGCAAGCTGCAGACGGCAGTTACTTAAACCAAGTCGCTGTAATCGTTCCCGGGTTTTGGCTTGCAAGGCCTCAACACGCTCTATACTGACAACCATCGTACACAACTCGGCCAAAACTGCGGTCTGATAGCCACAACCCGTACCGATTTCCAGACAAACTCCGCCATCAAGGCCGTGCTCTATAAGAGCCTCAGTCATCCGGGCCACTACCCAGGGCTGAGAAATCGTCTGCCCAAATCCTATCGGCAGTGACGTATCTTCATAGGCACGATGTGCCAGCGCTTCTTCAATAAAAAGATGACGAGGAACCCGACGCATCAGGTCCAGTACACGTTCATTTTGAATCCCTTGTTCACGTAAGCGCTCAACAAGTCGCTCCCTGGTTCGGGGCGAGGTCATTCCAGCTCCCTGAATTTCCTGGGCAGTGAAGGGCATCATCATGAGTCCTGCCCCATGGCCTGACGGATATCTTCAAGCAAGGTATGAGCGGTCATATCAGCCGCTAAAGGGGTAATGGAAATCATTCCCTGATCAACCGCATGAAAATCAGTACCCGGACCACCATCGAGCGGTTCACCCGCCAAACCAATCCAGTAAACAGTCCGTCCACGCGGATCCTGGGCAGTCCGAAGATCCATGGCGCGCTGGCGGTGCCCACATCGTGTTACCACCCAACCCTGAAGTTCTTGCTCAGGCACGTCAGGGATATTGATATTTAGCACTGCCGCAGCTGGAATACGCTGCCAAACCTGACGGAGAATCCAGTCTCTCATCCAGTTTGCAGCAACCCGGAAAGCCTCCAGGCCATGACTGCGTACATGAGGCCCGCAGAGCGATACCGCAATCGCCGGTTTGCCCAGAAAACGACCTTCCAAAGCGGCTGCGACCGTCCCTGAATAAATGACATCGTCACCTAGGTTAGCGCCCGCATTGATCCCACTAATCACCAAATCCGGCTCAAAATCCAGAAAACCATTTAATGCCAGATGGACACAGTCCGCAGGAGTTCCACGTACCGAGTAACGGCCATTTTCAAGACGCGTAACCCTTAAAGGCTGGTGAAGTGTCAAAGCACTTGAATAGCCCGAGCATTCCCCTTCGGGCGCAACAACCGTCAACTCGGCAACAGGCTGCAACGCTTCAACCAGGGCCGAAAGCCCGGGAGCAAGAACACCATCATCGTTGCTTATTAGTATCCGCATGCCATTTCCTCATAACCTGAAGAAAAACCGACATAAGCATGGACAATACTGCTGACGAACGCAACCTGTCCTCTAAGCTTTATGAGACACCTTTTGTCTCAAGCCAGCGTCGATATGCCTGGTGAGCCTGTTCTTCGGTAAAACCACGACCTGCCAGAAAACGAAGAATGCGCAGGCGCAATGTGCTCTCGACACGCTCAGGCACATCGCCAAATCGTCGCAAAATTTGCGCATGTGCCAACGCGAGCCAGTCAATATCTGTCGGTAAACCGGAATCCGGCAACCCTCTTTTTTTCTGCTGGTACCGCAAACGCCTGGGTCCCCAACCCGAACGTTGAGCCTGATGGCTTAGCAGTTCAGCGCTTCGTTCATCACTTTGCCAGCCCTTATCGACAAACTCTTCGACAACATGCTCAATCGTAGCCAACTGGTCTGGAAAGGCACGTAACAAGGACTGACGCAATTGCTCACGGCTAAGTTCACGCCCTGCAAGAAGTGAAAATGCCCGGGTACGCACCCGGGCATTTAGATCATTCGGATCGGGAGTTACCATAACTCAGACATAACTCAGAATGCTTCATCCGGCAAAACATCATCAGCATTTTCTTCAACCACAACCTGCTCCGTTGAGATCAATGTTGATCTGATCTGGGACTCAATCTGGGCTGCAAGTTCGGGATGCTCCTGCAGATAAGCGCAGGCATTCGCTTTCCCCTGCCCAATCTTGGTTCCCTGACAGGCATACCAGGCACCTGATTTCTCAACTGCACCAATTTTGACGCCAAGATCAAGGACTTCACCCAAGTGATTGATCCCCTTACCATAGAGAATTTCAAAAGTTGCTTCTTTAAAGGGTGGTGACACCTTGTTTTTGACGATTTTGACACGGGTCTCCGAACCTACGACTTCTTCACCATCCTTAACCGCTCCAATACGACGGATATCCAGTCGTACCGACGCATAAAACTTCAGTGCGTTACCACCCGTCGTGGTTTCAGGATTACCAAACATGACACCAATCTTCATACGAATCTGATTGATAAAAATCACCATCGAATTCGACCGTTTGATATTGCCGGTGATTTTCCGAAGCGCCTGCGACATCAAGCGAGCCTGCAAGCCCACATGCTGATCACCCATTTCGCCCTCAATTTCTGCTCGAGGCGTTAATGCAGCAACCGAATCAATGACCACCAGATCTACCGCATTTGATCGCACCAGCATATCGGCAATTTCCAGTGCCTGCTCCCCTGTATCCGGCTGGGAAACCAGCAAGTTGTCAACATCGACACCCAGTTTGGCCGCATAAACGGGATCCAGCGCATGTTCAGCATCCACAAAAGCAGCCGTTCCACCCAAGCGTTGACATTCGGCAATGACTTGCAGTGTAAGGGTTGTTTTGCCCGAAGATTCTGGCCCATAGATTTCAATAATACGCCCCTTGGGTAAGCCACCAATTCCAAGAGCAATATCCAGTCCCAGCGAGCCCGTAGAAATCGCAGGGATTGCACCCGTTTGAGGGTGATCACCCAGTCGCATGACTGAGCCTTTGCCGAACTGCTTTTCAATCTGGCCCAGTGCCGCTACCAGTGCCTTACGTTTATTGTCATCCATTTTATTACCTGCCTAAATAACCAGTACAATAATCATAGGTCATTTAACCCTGATTGCCAAGCCTTGTATGCAGGCTATCTACGAAAGCTCATCCTGACCCAGTCCAGCGGCAAGGACTGTGGCCAGTCCTGTATACCGTGCCGGAGTAAGATGCAGCAAGACATCCCGCATCGCATCTGGAAGCTCAAGTTCGCGGATAAACTGCCGCATGATTTCGGCATTCATACTTTGCCCACGCGTCAATTCCTTTAGACGTTCATAGGGAGCCGGCAACCCATAGCGACGCATCACGGTCTGGATCGGTTCTGCCAAAACTTCCCATGCATGATCAAGATCTTCAGCGAGACGCTGACTGTTGATTTCCAGTTTCGCCAGCCCTTTCAGGTGCGATTCCCAGGCAATAACAGAATGAGCCAAACCCACCCCCAGGTTTCGTAATACCGTTGAATCCGTCAGGTCTCGTTGCCAACGGGAAATTGGCAGTTTCTGGCTGAGATGATCGAGCAAAGCATTAGCAATGCCCAGATTACCCTCGGAATTCTCAAAATCAATCGGATTAACTTTATGAGGCATAGTCGAAGAGCCAATTTCACCCGCTTTGAGTTTTTGCCGAAAATAACCCAGAGCGATATAACCCCACAGGTCTCGATTAAAATCGATCAAAATGGTATTGAAGCGCATGATGGGAGCAAAATATTCAGCCATATAGTCATGGGGTTCAATTTGGGTGGTATAGGGATTGAATGTCAACCCCAGGGACTCAACCACAGACCGGGCCAGTTCCGGCCATGCCACCTCAGGGTAGGCCGAAGTATGAGCATTATAGTTTCCAACCGCCCCATTAATTTTGCCAAGAATACTGACTTGTGCAAACTGGGCAATTTGCCGCCCAATACGATAGGCCACATTCGCCATTTCCTTGCCGAGTGTCGTTGGACTCGCCGTTTGTCCATGGGTACGCGACAGCATGGGAAGATCAGCATAACGATGCGCCAAATCCTGGACATGGGCTTCTATACGCCGCATCAAAGCCAGTAGCACCGGCCTGGCCCGAGACAACATCAGGCCATGTGCCAGATTATTGATATCTTCCGATGTACAGGCAAAGTGAACAAACTCGGCCATGGATGCCAGACGGGGCTGCTCAGCAAAACGCTCCTTGATAAAATACTCGACCGCCTTGACGTCATGATTGGTTGTACGCTCAAAGGTTTTGATCCGCGCACAATCATCCTCGCTAAAATTCTTTGCCATATCATCAAGAAATTGCATGGATTCGGCATCCAATTCCGGTAATTCTGCAATCATTGGATGCTGTGCAAGCGCCCTGAACCAAGCCAGTTCAACCTGAACCCGGCCATGCATCAACCCCCATTCACTAAAAATCGGACGCAAAACATCAGCTTGAGCCGCATAACGGCCATCGATCGGTGACAAAGCGGTCAGAGTGGATAGAGCAAGCGCCATGGATTTCTGTCCTTAAGCCTAAAAGGCTAGTGTAACGGAGTTGCGTGACCAAAAAAAGAAAGCTCATCAGCAATTGCTGCCCTTAACGCCCTCAACTACCAAAAGTCGCGGCATCATTTCCATACACTCGGCTTTCATGCCCACAACCTGACCCAACGCACTACTCGAGTGTAAGGATGTGTATCGCAATGGACATGCGCCAGGTGATACACAAATCAACAATTCAGATCGGCAGTAATTTCACGAACATGCTATGGTAAGATCATCCACATGTGCAGCCTTGAGGATTCATTCATTATGAGTCATGAACAAATACTTCAGCAGATGCGACAGCAAGCCCAAGGTGCTTTAAGCCTGAATATTGCCTTTATTGGTGTCACCCAAGAACTTTTTGAGACACTCGCGAG
>JAJZUM010000113.1 GCA_021848605.1 Pseudomonadota bacterium
GATCTGTCGTCCCGTCTATTCCTATCGGCTGTCGATTGTCCATTTCTGGGCGCTGATCGCCGTATACATGTGGGCCGGTCCTCACCACCTCATGTACACCGCTCTTCCTGACTGGACTCAGTCCCTGGGTATGGTTTTTTCGTTGATTCTGTTGGCTCCATCCTGGGGCGGCATGATCAATGGCGTCATGACACTCTCCGGCGCCTGGGACAAGCTACGTACTGATCCGATCCTTCGTTTTCTGATTGTTGCTCTTTCATTCTATGGTATGTCCACTTTTGAAGGTCCGATGATGGCCATCAAGTCTGTGAATGCCCTTGCCCACTATACCAACTGGGTGATCGGTCATGTGCATTCCGGTACACTGGGCTGGGTATCCATGATTTCAATTGGTTCGCTCTATGTGCTTATTCCACGTGTTTTCGATCGTGAATGTATGTACTCAACACGACTGATCAACGTGCATTTCTGGCTATCAACCCTTGGCGTGGTCATGTACATCGCCAATATGTGGATTGCCGGTTTGATGCAAGGTCTGATGTGGCGTGCACATAATGATGACGGCTCCCTGACATACAGTTTTGTTGAGGTGGTTAAGGCTTTGCATCCGTTCTACATCGGCCGTTTCCTTGGGGGCGTCGTTTTCCTCTCGGGCATGCTTATCATGGCTTACAACGTCATCAGGACTCTGCAGAATGTTGAACCTGCAGACCGGCCCGTGACCGATTAATCTGGGGGAAATGAACATGGCTTTTACACACGATACCATTGAGCGCAAGGTCCCTTTGCTGATGATTCTCATGGCTCTGGCCGTGAGCTTCGGCGGACTTGTTGAAATTGTTCCTCTCTTGTTTGACAAGGATGTAACCCAGCCTGTTGAAGGACTAAAGCCTTTGACCGCGCTGCAACTGGAAGGCCGGGATATCTACATTCGTGAAGGTTGCTACCTTTGTCATAGCCAGATGATTCGTTCTTTGCGTGCCGAAACCGAACGTTATGGACACTATTCGGTTGCCGGTGAATCCGTGTACGATCATCCCTTCCTGTGGGGTTCAGAACGTACGGGGCCAGACCTGGCTCGTGTCGGTGGCAAGTATTCGGATGACTGGCACAAAGCCCACTTGCACAATCCTCGTGACGTTGTTCCCGAGTCGATCATGCCTGCATATCCCTGGCTGGAGAAGAATGTTCTTACGGGTGACGATACGGCTAAAAAAATGATCGCACTTCGTGAGGTAGGTGTACCCTATACAGATGAAGACATCAAAACAGCCCAAGAGGATGTAAAAGGCCACACTGAACAAGAAGCACTCATTGCCTATCTGCAGCAATTGGGTACTCATTTACCGAGTGCGAGGTGATCGGTATGGATCTGGTACTGGTCAAAGAGGTTGGGCTGTTGCTGGCTATGGGCGCTTTCCTGCTGGTGAGCTGGTGGGCATACAGCCCGCGTAATAAACAGCGTTTTGAAGAAGATGGGATGTTGCCCTTCATTGATGAAAAGCAAAAGCAGAGGAAATCATCATGAGCAGTTTCTGGAGCGGATGGATTATTGTCATCTCGTTGTTCAACATCTTTGGGTGTGCGGCTCTGCTCTTCTGGACTCGCAAGATGCCTGTTGCCCATGTTGATGCTGACAACACCACGGGCCATGAATACGATGGAATCAAGGAATACAACAACCCACTCCCCCGCTGGTGGATGTGGATGTTTGTTGGAACGATCATTTTTGCGCTTATATACCTGGCTCTGTTCCCAGGCCTCGGAAACTTTCCAGGTATTCTTGGTTGGACTTCTCATAAGGAACATGACGAAGGGATTGCTGAATGGCAAGCAGAATATGGTCCTATGTATGCTGCTTTTTACAAGCAGTCGATTCCTGACCTGATTAAGGATCCCAAGGCACTACGAATTGGTCAGCGCATTTTCCTGAACAATTGTGCTGCTTGTCACGGGTCTGATGCCCGCGGAGCGCGTGGCTTTCCTAATCTGACCGACAATGATTGGCTCTATGGAGGCACACCTGATCGCATTGAGGAAACCATTCTGAATGGTCGTCAGGGTGGCATGCCAACCTGGGGTCCGATTCTTGGCAAAGAAAAGATTGAACAGGTCGCCAACTACGTGTTGTCATTGTCAGGTCGTGATGTCGATGCTGATCTTGCCGCCAAAGGAAAGCAGGTGTTTATGAGTAACTGTGTGGCATGCCACGGACCTGATGGCAAAGGTAATCAAATGATTGGTGCGCCCAACCTGACGGACACCATTTGGCTTTACGGTGGTTCCAAGTCAACCGTCATTAAATCCATTACGGAAGGACGTCGTGGACGTATGCCCTCCTGGAAAGATCGTTTAGGTCCAGAGAAGGTTCATTTGGTTGCAGCGTACGTTTATAGCCTGTCTCACGGCAATTCAATGTAATACCAACGGGCGTAGTCTTAAGACTACGCCCTCCCTGTGAATTCTGTACACGGATACATGGAAGTTCCCTCTCCGTTCTAGCGAAGGGCTTAGATCATGTCGACTAAAATACCTGTTCAGCAATTTGATCCGAATCAACCTGGTTCTACAGACCTGTACGAACGGCGACAAAAAATTCAGCCACGATTTGTGCGCGGACTGTTCCAGCACCTGCGTAATGCCGGTGCCTGGCTAGTTCTGGGATTGTATTTTGGTATTGCCTGGTTCAATTATCATGGTCGGCAAGCCCTTCTTTTTGATTTGAGCACACGTCGATTTTATATTTTTGGATGGACGTTCTGGCCCCAGGACTTTATTTTGCTGGCCTGGTTACTCATCATTGCCGCTTTTTCACTTTTTGCGGTCACCGTATTTGCCGGACGTGTCTGGTGTGGGTATGTATGCTTTCAGACGGTCTGGACCAAGGTGTTTCTTTTGATTGAACGCTGGACGGAAGGTGACCGCAATGCCCGTATGCGGCTTGATAAAGCGCCGATGACTGCCAAAAAATTTTTGCGCCGTAGCCTTAAACATCTTGGATGGTTTGCAGTCGCTCTCGCTACCGGCGTGACCCTTGTTGGATACTTTGACCCTATAAGGTCGCTCTGGCATGAAATGAAATTGAACAGCCTTTCTGAGGCTGAACTGGTATGGATCTTTGTTTTTACGGTACTTACCTATTTGAATGCAGGTTTTATGCGCGAACAAATTTGCATGTACGTTTGTCCCTATGGACGTTTTCAAAGCGTTATGTTTGATCGCGACACCCTCATCATTTCTTATGACCATAACCGAGGTGAGCCACGCGGCAATCGCAAGCGGGATACCGACTTGAAAGCAGCATCCCTTGGTGAATGTATCGACTGCACACTCTGCGTCCAGGTTTGCCCGACTGGGATTGATATTCGGGATGGACTTCAATTTGAATGCATTGCCTGTGCGGCCTGTATTGATGCCTGTGATAACGTCATGGACCAGATGGGTTATCCTAAAGGGCTGATTCGATATACGACTGAAAACAATCTTGAGCATGGCAAACCGATTCACATCATGCGTCCACGTCTCTTTGGCTATGCATTCATGATTGCCGTCGTATCTGCACTTTTTGTCTTTACTCTTTCAACCCGCAAGCCGATTGCGATTGATGTGATTCGCGACCGTAATGCCCTTTATCGTGAAACGAGTGACGGACTGATTGAAAACAGTTATGTTCTCAATATCATGAACAAGACCCAACAAACTGAAAATGTTAATATTTCTTTTTCAGGATTAGCCAAAGATGCCAAGATGCAAGGTGAACATACGATTCAACTAGCTCCAGGAGAATTCCGTACGGTTACAGAAACCTTAGAAGAAGATCCGGAAGAAATTCACGAGCGTGAGACCGACATTGATTTTAAAATAACGGAGCAAAATCAGCCAACCGTATCAGTTGACTCACCGAGTCGTTTTTTTGCCCCCAGTAACTGAGGAATGGACATGAATAGCAGGCCTGCATATCGAAATCCCTGGTTTTGGCTGGTGGCTGGACTGCCTTTATCGGCAGTTATCGCCTCACTGGCTTCGGTCTATCTGGCTGTCCATAATGCCGACGCACCCGTTGTAGCGCACGCCTACCAGGAAGGTGAAGACATCGATCACGATATTGATCGTCAGAATCAGGCAAAAAAGCTCGGTTTATCTGCAGATATAACGCTTGACCCATCGACAACTCATATGCTGATTGTTTTGCATGCAAAACATGAACTTAATGATGAAGGAATCAGTCTTATCTTGTCTCACCCTGAAGTTCCTGCTCTTGATGTACACCCTGTACTGCTCAGTTCGGGCGAACATCGGTTTGAAGCCCAGTTACCTGCCCATATTTATGGGCGCCGTTATTTTGAGCTAAGTACACCTAAGTGGCGATTGGTCAAAGAAATTTCTTTTCCCTTCACCATGATGAGTATCCAAGCCAGGTGAACGCCTGTTTTCACTGCGGACTTCCGTGTCCTGAGTCCCCAGTATATTCGTCTTGTCTTGATCAGCTCGAGAAAAGGTTCTGTTGTGCTGGTTGTCAGGCTGTAGCTGAGGAGATTTATGCACAGGGACTTGGCGGCTATTATGAGCTTCGCCAGCAACCTGCCAACAGCCAAGTTGATCATGAACCGAGCCTACTCATTGCAGAAGATCTGGATCATCCGGCTTATCAGGCTCGTTTTGTTCACAATGATGGGAACATCGCCCATGCTGAATGGATCGTGTCCGGAATGACCTGTACAGCCTGCAGCTGGCTTATCGAACGTTCTGTACGCAAAATTGAAGGTATCCATGGTGCATCGCTCAACTTTAGTACCGAGCGATTGCATCTCAGTTATGAACCCGGTCTCAGTTTGGCGCATGTTGCCCGCACCATTGAATCTCTTGGGTATGAGGCACAACCTTTTTTGCAACAGGCTTGGGAAGAGCACCTGCAAAATACAGCCCGTACCGGATTTCGGCGACTTGCCGTTGCCGGACTGGGTGCCATGCAGGCTATGATGTTTGCCGCTGGACTTTATCTTGGCGCATCTCAAGGTATTTCTCCAGAGTTCAGAGATTTCCTGCGCTGGGTGACTTTTGCTGTCTCTGTTCCTGTTGTGCTTTATGCCGGCTGGCCATTTTATCGAAATGCGATCACTTCCTTGCGTCACGGTGTGCTCACCATGGACTTCAGTGTCAGTATGGCTGTGCTTCTCGGCTTTACAGGAAGTATTCACGCCATGCTGACTCACCGGGGTGAAACCTATTTTGACAGCATCAGCATGCTGATTTTTTTTATTTCTGCCAGCAGGTTTCTTGAATTCAAAGCCAGACACTCAGCTGGAACCTATTCGGCCAATACTGAAGCCTTGAAACCCACGCTGGCCTGGAAAAAAAACCTGCAGGGTATCGAGCGGGTACCGACTCTAGAACTTCAGCCAGACGACACGGTGCTCGTAAAAACAGGTGAAATCATTCCTTGTGATGGCTTGGTTAAGGAAGGTACCAGCCTGGTTCATGAGGCATTTTTAAGCGGTGAATCCATACCGATCCAAAAATTTCCTGGTGATCGGGTCATTGCTGGAAGCATTAACCTTGAGCAGCCACTTTTCATACGTGTAGACGTTGTCGGTGATGCAACAGTTCTTGGTGGTTATGAACGCCTGTTGCAGCAGGCTCTGGCATCCAAACCCGCCCTGTCGTATCTGGCGGACCGGATTGCATCCGTCTTTATTGCCGGTGTTCTGATTGTCAGTGCCTTGACTTATTTAGGGACTTCACGGCTTTTAGGGTCTGATATTGCACTTTGGCGAGCACTCAGTGTCTTGATTGTTACCTGTCCCTGTGCCTTGGCCCTGGCCATCCCCGCAGCATGGACCGTTAGCATGCATCGTTTGGCATCGATTGGCATGATGGTGATCAGACCCCAAATTCTTGATCGCCTGCCCAAGGTTGACACCATTCTCTCCGATAAAACGGGCACACTCACGGAAGGTCAGTTTCATTTTGAACGCTGTATCTCGCTTCATCCTGACTATTCCTGCCAACAACTTCTCGAAATCATGTGCAGTCTGGAAGATCATTCCGAACATGTCCTGGCACGTGCCTTTCAGAAAATTGATGATATCCAGCGGCGTCCCGTCTGCGAATGGGCGCGTCTGCCTGAACTGGGGGGGATCGAGGGTCGTATCGATGGCATTCGTTATTTTGCAGGACGTAATAACGATTGGGAGATGAATCAACCTGTACAACCCGATCAACAATCGCTATGGTTGGCACTGTTTAATGAGCAAAGGCGTATTCTAGGCTGGTTTGCACTATCGGACCGCCTGCGCCCTGAAGCCATTCAGCTTGTTTCCGAACTTAAGAACCTGAGCATACATCTTATACTGCTCAGTGGCGATCAAGAGGTACAGGTCAAACAAGTTGCAAAGGAATTGGGCATCGCCACATGGTACGCTGAACAAACACCTGCCGACAAACTTGCCTATCTCAGGCAGATACAAGCCATACATGGGAACGTACTCGTTCTTGGCGATGGTGTCAATGATGCCCCAGTGCTGGCTGCAGCTCCATTATCCATCGCCATGGGATCGGGCTCATCGCTGGCTCAAAACAGTTCTGATGCCATTGTTTTTAGAAATAACCTTTCAACAATTATTCAGGCTATTGTTTTATCGAAAAAAACTAAAAAAATAATCAATCAGAATCTGCTTTGGTCTGTACTCTATAACTGCAGTATGGTACCCCTCGCAGCCCTAGGTTTTGTACCTCCTTGGCTCGCTGCGCTTGGCATGTCACTAAGTTCCATCGGAGTTGTCCTGAATGCTTTACGTCTTCGTACGATCAGGCTAAAACCTACTGATGATAAAAATCCGACACATGGACAGGAAATATCAACCAAAGTAACTAGAATTATAAAACCATAAGTCAGCCCGGGTCATTGGCGCATGAAGTCTGTGGAAATCAAGAGTGAAGAAGAAAACTGGCTACTCGACGATCAGGAACCTGAGAGCGAGCATCAGCGGGTTCATAAACCCTGGAAGATTCTGGTTGCTGACGATGAACCGGATGTTCATACCGTTACCCGTCTAGCCCTGCGGCACATGAAGTTTCATGACCGTGGACTGGAAATTCTCAGTGCTTTTTCAGCACACGAAGCCTACCAAATGCTGAATGATCACCCGGATACTGCGGTGCTTTTGCTGGACGTCGTTATGGAAACTCCGGACGCCGGACTTCAGCTAGTACACCGTATTCGGCAAGAATTGGGCAATCAACTCGTACGCATCGTGCTTCGAACCGGTCAACCCGGCCAGGCTCCTGAGCAGGAAGTCATTGTCAATTACGACATCAATGACTATAAAGCCAAAACGGAACTCACCACCCAAAAACTTTATACGACGGTAGTCGCATCGCTTCGCGCTTATGAAAGTCTTTATGCACTTGAGAATCATCGTATTGGCATGCACAAGATTATCAAAGCATCATCCGACTTGTATCGAATCAATTCGTTGCGTGATTTTGCTTCCGGTCTTCTAAAACAGATTAATGCGTTGTTGGGCATTGGCATTGAAGGTTCACTCTGTGTACTGGCGCAAAGAGACAACCATCATGATCAACAACTGTGCATCATTGCCGGTACCGGTGCTTTTGATGGACTAAATCGTACCGAATACCTCGCTACGGATCATCCTTCCGCCGCCCCCATACAAAAAGTTTTACAAAATCGACAACATCAATATACCGATTTCTGCGACATTCTTTATGTACCAGTTCGATGTGTCAAAGAGTTTGTCGTTTATCTTACCCCTTCACTACCCCTTAATCAGGTTGAACGTAGCCTCATTGAGCTTTTCTGTGATCGTATGGCCTTGGCCTTTGACAATCTTTGGCTGAACAATCAGTTGAAGTCCTCGCAAATGGGAGCCGTTGCACTACTTTCAAGTCTTGCAGAAAACCCCGAGGACCCCAGGGTTGGTCCGCTTCAGCACGTTCGCGGTCTACTTGAAGCCTTTGCACAACATCTGTTGGATCAGGGTAAGTACACCGATGTGCTGGATCGTTTCTTTGTAGAGCATATTGGTATGGCCTTCCTACTGCATGATTTGGGCAAGATTTCAATGCAGCACGAAATGTTGTTGCAGAAAGGTCCCTTGTCTCCCCAAGAACGTCAAATCATGCAGCAACATACCGAGACTGGAAGACGCCTTCTTGATCAAGTTGCCCGTGCTGAATCAGCGAACTGTGGTAATGAACTGATGTTGTTGGCTGCTGAAATTGCTTATGGGCACCATGAACGATTTGACGGAACAGGCTATCCGCAAGGTCTCAAGGGTGAAGAAATACCCTTGAGCGCCCGAATTGCAAGCTTCTTTGATGTTTATGAAGCACTTATTCGGCAAAAACCTTACAAAAACGCATGGAGTGAGGAAGAAGCTTGTGCCTATATCCAGTCTCAGGCCGGGCTGCAATTTGATCCACAGTTGACGGATCTATTTTTAAATTTCATCAGAAATCAGCAAAAACAGGAAGGTAATGAAACTTAATAATTGGACATGGACGAGCTGATTGATTGCACTATTTCCCAATAGAATGATTTGACTGGATACAGCTCCTTCAAAGGTAACCGGTCAGAATAGG
>JAJZUM010000114.1 GCA_021848605.1 Pseudomonadota bacterium
TTGTCTCATATCTCTGGGTTGCGCTCTCATTGGCGATCGTAAAAGGAAGTGAAATATAACTGTTCTGTAGGTAGCTATAGTCAGGGATATTGATGCTGTTATTATTGTCGTCTGTGATTAGGTTGCCATTAGGATCTGTAAGCGTGCCCGACGCACACGTGTTTTGAATAATATTACCAATATCTGAGTTGGAATTGTTATCGTTGGCGGGCGTGTATTGACTGAGTTCACTGTTGTAATTAGCCAGCAGCCACTCCCAACTGACATTGCCGATCCCTCTGATCCCAATTTCCCCAGGGCTATAGCCAGGCCCTGAGGCGGTGTTGTCACCTGGATTCATGTAGTTTCCGTATTCATCCATGCCAAGGCCTATGTAACCACCAACGATACCATTCCCACCCGGATAGCCCTTGCCATTGGCACAACTGTAGCCGAGACTGCCTCCATAGGCACCAACATGCGCGACTTGATATTGCTTGTTGATTTGCAGCACGTTGGTTGTATCCGGGTTGTAGACTAAAAGTGGAGTGCCATTGAGCAGTGTGTTTTGGCTCGATACCAAAAATTTGGAACCGTCAAGAAGGTAAAACCCCATACCATCGGCACCGTCTTGGCCTTGCCCACCCGAATCACCTTCATAAGTGACCGTAATGAAGGTGATATTAACGCCGTTACTCGAATCAAAAGGCGTAAGGGACAAGATGGCACCGTGTTCATTATTGCCATCATTGGTTAGACGTAATGCGCCCTGTCCGGCGGGGTCAGGCAGAGAACCGTTGACGCCACCCAATTGGGCTGTTCCAAAGGGATCCGTGGAACTGTTGCATAAGGGTACACTGCCACTGGCATACCAAGGGTCATTGTTGGTTGTCGTAACAGCCGTTTTGCTTGCGGTCAGACAGGCATCATAAGTTTCCCAATTATAACGTGTTAGGGGACAGGTAAAGTTTTCCTCAATATCATTGGTGCTGGTGCTGGTGCTGGGTAGGGGAACGGGGGCGGTGCTGGGGCAGACAGCGGCGGCGTGGCTTTGGCTGATGGCCAGTGCCAGGGTCATGCAGAACAGAATGGGTCGAAGGTTTTTCATGATCAGAGACCTCCTCGATTGATGATGCCACTGGTTACTTCATAGGTGCTTTGTACGACACCTACGGATGTGGATGAGCCGCCATAGCCATAGGCGGTGATTTGATAGAGTGCGCCTTGTCCATCGGGACTGGTGCCGATGTTCTGGACGTAGAATCCGGGGTTGGCGTAGACCGTGTTGCTGCCACCACTGGTACTGGTGGTTTGCATATTGCTGGGTGGGGTATAGGTGACCCCGACAACATGGGATGTCGATGAGGTATCGAGTGCGGTCCAGGGCGGGGTGCTGGGGTTTTGCAGACTGTTGGTGCAGGCCATGGCCGTGCTGACGGTGGCCGTGCTGGTGCAGGTGCCGGTGTTTGCAGAACCGTTACCCTGAAGGATCCACCATTCAGCGAATTGTTCGGCTGTTATGGCGTTGGACAGGGCAACCTGTTTGTCACGCATATTGGCAATCAAATGATGCTGCTGACTGACACTGCGAAACATGCCGACTCCGATGATCGCCAGCAAGAGCAGCAGGATCATGCTGATCAGCAGGACAAAGCCTTGTTCGGTGCGGTTTTGGCTGGGCATTATGGTCGACTCATAAGAGGTATGATTTTGCTGATGGTATAAGTTGCCGGTTGTCCGGCGAGCGCAGCATTGGGGTTGTTGAAGACCAGTGTAGCCTGCACCGATATGACATTGCCCCAGTTAGGAACCTGGGCAGCCGTGTAGTATCCGTCGGCTGAGCCATCAGCGTTGGTATCCACCCCATAAAGAAAATTCAGCGATTTGAGCATGCTGCTGTTGCTGGCACCCAGCAGGGTGTAGGTCTGGGTGGCTTCGTTGACGGTGGTGGTCTGGGAAGTCGGGTTGAAACTTTCTCCGGTATAGGTGCAGGTCAGGTTGCCGTTGCTGTCAGCCCCGATGGTCTGGTCAAAAATATAGTAAGCAGTAGGGTTGGTCGCTGTGATGGGGATACCCCGTCCAAGGCAATTGAGCTGGCTATCTTGCTGACCGGCCTGGCCATTGATCAGGCCGGTCACATAACGGACGGACAAGGTGTCACTGCTGCCATTGCTACCACTGGTGCCACTGATGAACTGACCGGTGGTGCTGTAGGGTGTGTTGCTGGGCGAAGCGGGCATTTCATTGCTGGCAGAACCGGTCGCAGGATCGGGTATGTAACCACCGGCCTGAATGGTTTGGGTCAGCAGATTCATCGCCAGCATAAGATTGTCATTGGTGGTCGTGCTTTTTCCCGAACTTAGATTGGTCTGGTAGACATTCATCAAGGTAGTCAATAGACCGGCCGTGACAAAAGCGCCGAGTGTCATGGCGATGAGCAGTTCAAGCAGGCTATAGCCGCTGGAATTTTGTCGATTCAGGGCGCGTTCATTCATGGTTGCACCACCTGGGTGAAGGTTTCTGTGGATGTGGTGCTGTTCTGGATGGCGCTATGGATACTCTGATTCAGGGCAACCTGATGTTCCGTCCAGCTGACTGAGATTTGGCAGGTGGCCGGTTGGGTTGTGCCGCTGGCCTGGCTACAGGTGATCGTGCTGCTGGCTGTGGGGACGAGGTTCTTCAGACTGGTTGCAAAAGTGCTGAGATCTGCGGCAGCCATCTGTACGGGAGTACAAACCGCATTGAGGCATTGGCTTTTGGGTATTTGTCCGGGTGTCAGAGCTGCGGGTGTTGTGACTGCCAGTCCACCTGAACCCCCAGCAATGGTGATGCTGGTTGGGACGCTGGTGGTTTGCCAGTACATCTCGTTCGCCTTCATGGCTCCTCCCAGGCTGCTGACTGCGTTGGCAACCAGTGCCCTTGTGCTGGAGGTGCCGCTTTCACTGACCGAGACCGCATCCATTTTGGCTAATCCGAGAATGCCAATGGCAATGACCAATACGGCCGCCATGACTTCAGCTAAGGTAAAGCCTTGAGTCCGATGTAAGGAATTGAATGACAGATTGATCATGGGCAGTTCCCCTGTCCAGAAGATTCGAAACCGAGCTGGCCCAGAAATGTCATGGTGAGGCACTGGGTTGTTGATGTACTTGGGCTGGCCGCCTGATCTGTGAAGGTGACGGTGCTGATGGAAGTGGCAATGTTGTTGACATAGCCTTGCCGGTTGTAGGCGACGGTATTGATTGAGTTATCTGCCGTGATGTTGTCGCCATCAGTGAATGAGGACTGTTTGCGGACGATGACGGTATTGGAGCCAGTTTGCAGGGCTGCATTCGGGTCATCAAAGACAATCCAGCCAGTGCTCCAGGTTGTAGACTGGCTACAGGTGCTGCCGTCGTTGGTGCTACAGACGGTCACCGGTAATCCGGTACGCAGAGCCTCGGTTCCGGCAAACACAAAATCGTTTTTTAGTTGAGTGAGTTCGGTGGTAATTCGGTTCTGGGCAATGCTGTTCTTAAATGCACTGATCACCAACGTACTTAAAATACCGGCAACGGCCAAGGTTACCAGCAGTTCCAGCAAGGTAAAGCCCTTTGTATTGATGTACCGATCCAAGTGCCAAGACATGCCCATGTTCCTGCAGCTGTAAGTCATTCGATTATAGATTGAAGTTGGGGAATAGGTGGAATGAGCATGGGACAGACGCGCCTGGATTGCCGATATTCGGATCATTCACCTAAGCGCGCACCATTTTCGTGAATTGAATGTTACAATAAAGTGCATTTTGCACGAAATGCACGGTTCTGGGGCCGGCAACAAGCGGCCCGATCAGAAATTTTGAAGGAGAGCAGACATGAAAATGGTCGTAGCGGTGATCAAACCGTTCAAACTGGATGAAGTGCGGGAAGCGCTGGCTGAGGTGGGTGTAACCGGCATGACCGTCTGTGAAGTCAAGGGATTTGGTCGTCAGAAGGGTCATACCGAGTTGTATCGTGGTGCCGAATATGTGGTTGATTTTGTACCCAAGGTTCGTGTAGAGGTGGCCATTCAGGCTGAAAAGCTGGATGCGGTTATTGAAGCGATCAGTCGGGCAGCTGGAACCGGCAAGATTGGCGACGGCAAAATTTTTGTGACCCCGTTGGAGCATGTTGTACGTATCCGTACCGGAGAAACTGACCGGGAGGCACTCTGATGCGTTCTTTACTGAAACCCGCAGTGGTTTTTGTTCTGGCGATGCTTGCAGGCACAACTGCTGTCTGGGCAGCACCGAATGTTCCCGATAGTGGTAATACCGCCTGGATGCTGACTTCAACGGCCCTGGTATTGTTCATGACCTTGCCGGGACTGGCTTTATTCTACGGTGGCTTGGTACGTTCATCCAATGTCCTCTCGATATTAATGCAGTGCTTTGCCATTACGGCGGTGGTCAGCCTGCTTTGGCTTGGTGGGCTGTACTCGCTGGCATTTACTTCAGGCGGTGCCTGGAATAACTGGATAGGTGGTACCAGCCGGATTCTTTTCGCGGGTATGGGGCCCAATACCTTAGGTCCGAACGGTATTCCCGAAATCCTGTTTGCGATGTATCAGATGACCTTTGCGATCATCACGCCAGCACTGATCGTAGGTGGTTATGCCGAACGGGTTCGTTTTTCTTCCATGCTGGTGTTCAGCGCCCTGTGGACCATTTTTGTATATACCCCTGTTTGTCATTGGGTATGGGGGGGCGGTTTTCTCCAGCAAAAGGGATTGCTGGATTATGCCGGTGGTACGGTTGTGCATATAACGGCGGGTGTGGCGTCGCTGGTTGCAGCGCTGGTGCTCGGTTCACGCAAAGGGTTTCCTAAACAGATTTCCATGCCTCATAACATGACGATGACGGTCACGGGTGCTGGCATGCTCTGGGTAGGCTGGTTCGGCTTTAATGCCGGTTCGGCTACGGCGGCCAATGGTGCCGCTGCCATGGCGTTGGCTGCAACTCATATTTCTGCAGCAGCAGGTGCCATGACCTGGATGGTGATTGAATGGCGCCGCTTTGGCAAACCTTCGGTCCTTGGCATTGTGACCGGTATGGTGGCAGGGCTTGGCACTATTACACCGGCTGCGGGCTCGGTTGGACCGGGAGGCGCCCTGATTGTGGGTGCCGTGGCTGGGGTGGTTTGTTTTACCATGACTCAGATGGTCAAACGTGTTTGGCAGATTGATGACTCCCTTGATGTTTTTCCGGTGCATGGTGTGGGGGGCATCCTGGGAACCTTGTTGGCCGGTCTTTTATGCAGTCCAGCCCTGGGGGTATGGAGCGGTTTGGGGGTGTCCCTTCCCAACCATACCGTCAGCCAGCAATTTGCTGTTCAGATCGAGGGTGTCGTGGTTACAGCCCTGTATAGTGGAGTGGTGACCTTGCTGGTACTGGCACTGACCCGGCTGGTTGTCGGTGGTGTGCGGGTTCAACCCGAGCAAGAGACTGAGGGACTGGATATTGTCCTGCATGAAGAACGGGGATATGACCTTTAAAAGAGCTTTTTGCTTGCAAGGCGTTAGCCTATCGCTTATCGTTTAGGGATTCCTGTGTCAGCCGAGGGTGTGTGTGGCGCAGGATCATTCCCAAGTCATAAGGAGTAACAGAGAATGGCAGTGTTTCTGTCGGATGCGTGGTTCTCGGAAGTGGGTCAGTTGCAAGAGGCTGCCGGTGATCTTAATGTTCCTTCCGCCCTGGCAAGTCTTGCCTTGAATATTTCTGTAGCCGGTACAGCGTCCGGAGATGTGGATATGTGCCTGAATGGTGGCCGGTTTGAGCGTGGTCATCATGCCGATGCCCCAACCAAACTGAAGCTGTCGGCAGATCTTGCCCGGAAGATTTTTGTTGAGAATGACAAGTCGGCAGGTATGCAAGGTTTTATGTCAGGCCAGATCAAGGTTGAAGGTGACATGTCCAAACTGATGGTCATGCAAAGTGCCAACCCGAGCGAACAGCAGAAAGAGTTGCTGAAGAAGATCAAGGCAATTACGGAATAAGACATTCTGGCCTTGCTATTCGTACGACCTGCACCCCTGCTGTTGTTTGACGCAGGGGTGTTTTTTCCTCGGGATGATCATGTCGGAAAACATAGTTCGCTCCATCCATCAAGATGTGTTCTTTTTTATTCGTACACAAGGTCTTAGGCTAGTCTTGTGGACCAGTCCGGTGGTTCTGCTCATCAGTTTTTGGCAGAACTATCTGGCTTATACGGGTGCCAGTAGTACCGAAGCGATGGAGCAGTGGCTTAGTCACATGCTTTCAAACTCCCAGTCCTGGCTTGCCCCTCCGTTGGTGCATATTCAGTTACGTGAAATCCTGCCAAGTCTGGTAGCGGATCTCCTGTTTACAGCCATGGTGATTCTTGGCATCGACCGATGTGCCCGACCACAGCCGGGTGCTAGTCTTGGTGCCCTTTGGGCTTGGGCGCTGGAGCGTGGTCCCGCACTCTTTGTTGCCCAGCTTCTGGCTGATTTGATCATTGGCATGGGTTTGTTGTTCTTCATTCTTCCCGCTGTTTATTTGTCAGGTCGACTGTTGCTGGTTTCTCTGGAAGTCATGCTGGAGACACCAGGCAGGCCTATTGAATCCATCAAGGCGAGTTGGCAGCACAGCAAGGGTCAGGTTACCTCCATTTTGGGCGGTTATGTTGTTTGGGTGCTTTTGCGCTATGTGTTGTTGATTGCTGTGCTGCTTGCTCTGCATGTGTTCGCTGCGGTGGACCAGCCTCATTCACTGGCAGGCTGGTTGAGTGGTTCCTTTCGCCAGGCTATGAGCATGTGGTTGCAAATACCCACGTGGATTTTTCTCTATCGGGTCAGGGAACGAGCTTTGCAGCATGGCTGAAATCTATCTGATCAATATCCTTGGGGCTGACCGCGAAGGATTGACCGCGGACTTGATGCGAATATTGGCCGCTTTTGATGTGCAAGTGCTTGATATTGGCCAAGCTGTTATTCACGATCAGTTGACCTTTGGAATTCTGATTGAAATTCCGGCTCGGCTGGATTCTTCGCATGTTCTCAAGGATGTTCTATTCCTTTGTCACGAGCGTGAACTTAAGGTTCGTTTCACTCCGGTTTCGGAGCGGTCCTATCAGGAATGGGTGGCTGAGCAGGGCCGTTCACGATTTATCGTGACTCTGCTGGCACGCAAAATCACCGCCCGACATATGCATGCGGTGGCTGAAATCATTCGTGGGCAGGGCCTGAATATCGAAGATATTAAACGATTGTCAGGTCGTGTTCCTCTTGAAGGAGGGCAGCAGGGACATCGAAGTACCTCCTGTATTGAACTGACCGTTCGGGGTGAGCCTAAGGATTTGCTACTGATGCGCACCCGTTTTCTGGAAATGGCTAGTGAACTTGGCTTTGACATTGCCTTTCAGCGGGATGATGCCTGGCGCCGTAATCGACGCCTGGTCTGTTTCGATATGGATTCAACCCTGATTGAGACGGAAGTGATCGATGAGTTGGCACGTTGCGCTGGTGTTGGTGAGCAGGTGGCCGCCATTACCGAACAGGCCATGAATGGTCTGCTGGATTTTCGGCAAAGTTTTGAGCGTCGTGTGGCTTTGCTGGCTGGTCTGGATGCCCGGGTTCTTGCCCAGGTGGCGTCGCGACTGCCTCTGACTGAAGGCGCTGAACCTTTGATGCGGATTCTGAGAAAGCTTGGATTCAAGACGGCAATCCTGTCAGGGGGCTTTGATTACTTTGGGGCCTTTTTGCAAAAAAGGCTGGGGATTGATTACGTCTATGCTAATCAGCTTGAAATAATCGATGGCAAAGTAACCGGAAGAGTGGTAGGTGATGTCGTCGATGGCGCGCGCAAGGCGCAACTTTTACGAACTTTGGCGGAGCAGCAAGGTCTGGCGCTGGAACAGGTTATTGCGGTGGGAGACGGCGCCAATGATCTTCCCATGTTGGCGCTTGCTGGACTGGGCATTGCATTTCATGCCAAACCTCTGGTTCGGGCCAATGCCCAGCAAGCAATCTCTACGCTTGGTCTGGATAGTGTGCTGTATTTGCTTGGAGTCAGTGATCGGGATCATGACGAGCTCTTGGCCTGAGGTCGATCGTTTGGCTATGCCCCAGTTCATCAACGATCTCAACCTGAACCGGATTTCTGCTCTGCAGCAAGTCTCCCCAGGGTGTGTTTTCCTGTCGGCTGGATTCCAGTAGTTCACGGATGCGCTGATGAATCCAAGGATGGGCGTGAATGCTCAGTGAACATGAATAGGCCTTGCGTCCATATTGGGTATGCCACTTTGCGAGCTGGGCAAAGATGTGTTGCATGTGTTGCTGAAATTGTCCAATGTCCTCAGCTTTTATCCGAATGTGAAGATGACGTCGGCGTCGATACCATGGGCCGGTTTTGCGGATGCTGACCAGGAAGTCGGCACGGGAATCAGCGTCTGCCTGTGTCTGTTGCGAAGGGGCTTGCGTCTGGTCGATAGCGTCATGCAGTTCCAGACAATCTGCAAAGCGCTGTTGTGGGTTTTTCGCCAGACAACGCTCCAGGATCGGTTGCCAATGGGCCAATGCCGGAGGTAGTTGCGGTATAGGCTGTTCAAGATGTGCC
>JAJZUM010000115.1 GCA_021848605.1 Pseudomonadota bacterium
GAAGATCTCTTTAACTGGTCAGTCGTGAAAAGACGCTGAAAACGTCGTGCATCGATTATAGCCTAAGGTGGTCCTGAATCGGTATGATCTCATCATCGTATTGAAATTAGACATGAACGAGCTTGTTGATTGGGGACGAAAAAGGTATATTTTTTGATTTTGGTTCCATGCGTGTGTATGGATATAAAGATTTTAGGTAACTGGGTGGGGTATGGAACAAGAAGCAGTCAAGGATTTCTTGCGGCAGATTATTGCTGAGGATGTACAAAAGGGTCGTTGTGCTTATCCGGTGACCCGTTTTCCGCCCGAGCCGAATGGATACCTGCATATTGGGCATGCCAAATCGATCTGTCTAAACTTTGGTGTGGCCGAGGAGTTTGGTGGGCATTGTCACATGCGTTTTGATGACACCAATCCTGCCAAGGAAGACCAGGAATACGTTGACTCCATACTGGATGATGTACGCTGGCTAGGATTTCAGTGGAGCGGCCCCGTCCGTTATGCCTCTCATTATTTTGAAGATCTTTACCGTTTTGCAGAAGATCTGATTCAGCAGGGTCTGGCCTATGTTTGTGACCTTGATGCTGAAACCATGAGGATTTACCGTGGTACATTGACGGAACCCGGAAAAGACAGTCCGGGTCGTTTACGCAGTATTGATGAAAACCTTGATCTATTTCGCCGTATGCGCAAAGGCGAATTTGCCGAAGGTGCCTATACGCTTAGGGCCCGGATTGATATGGCATCACCCAATATCAATCTTCGTGATCCGGTCCTGTACAGGATTCGTCACATGGAACACCATCAGACCGGTCTGGCATGGTGTATTTACCCCAGTTACGATTTTACGCACCCGATATCCGATGCTCTTGAAGGTATTACCCACTCCATTTGCACGTTGGAGTTTGAAGATCATCGGCCATTTTATGACTGGTTGATTGAACACATTGACCTGGAAGCGCGTCCCAGGCAGTATGAGTTTGCTCGGTTGAATCTCAGTTACACCTTAACGAGTAAGCGCAAACTGAAAATGCTGGTCGAACAAAAAGTCGTGGAGGGATGGGATGATCCGCGTATGCCAACATTGGCAGGAATTCGTCGGCGAGGCATACCAGCAGCAGCAATTCGACGTTTTTGTACCATGATCGGTGTGACCCGGTCGGATAGTGTGGTTGATGCAACTGTTCTTGATTTTTGTGTGCGCGAGTATCTCGAACAACACGCCCCCCGAGCCATGGCTGTGCTACGTCCTTTGCGTGTTGTTATACGCAATTGGGATTCTGAAAAGACCCAATGGATTGATGCTGCTGTTCATGCGCAGCGTCCTGAACTTGGAAGCCGGCGTATTGCCTTTGATCATGAGATATGGATTGACCGTGATGATTTCAGTCAGGATCCTCCGAAGGGTTGGAAGCGACTTGTACCTGGTGGAGAGGTTCGGTTGCGGCACGCCTACGTCATGCGTTGCGATGAAGTCGAGTGTGATGCCGCCGGACAAGTGCAGACCTTGTATTGTAGCGTTGACCTTGCCACGCTAGGGGCTAATCCCCAAGGACGCAAAGTAAAGGGTGTGATTCATTGGGTCAGCGCCCGTTATGGTGTTAATGCAGAAGTGCGTATGTATGACCGTCTTTTTCAGGCGGAGCAGCCGGACGAAGGTCAGAATGTGTTGGATGCCCTAAATCCCGATTCTCTTGAAATTATGCAAGCCAAAGTAGAGCCTGAACTGCTGAACTTGAAACCAGAAGATTCCGTTCAGTTCGAGCGGGAAGGCTATTTTGTAGCAGACCGATTTCTCTGGTCGCAGAGACCGGTTTTTAACCGGATTATTGCCCTTAAAGATCGCTGGAGCAAAAGCGCATCGTGATACGTATTTACAACACCCTGACGCGTCAGAAAGAGGAATTTATTCCCCTGCATCCTCCCGTTGTGTCGATGTATGTCTGTGGTATGACCGTCTATGATTTTTGTCATGTTGGTCATGCCCGTGTCATGGTGGCATTTGACACGATTGCCCGCTATCTGCGTTTTCGGGGTTATCAGGTACGTTACGTGCGTAATATTACTGATATCGATGACAAGATTATACAGAGGGCCAGGGATCGAAATCAGGACTGGCGCGATCTAACTCATGAGTTTATTCAGGCCATGCATGAGGATGCTGCACTGCTTGCCGTTGAGCCTCCAGATGTTGAACCTCGTGCAACTGAATACATGGCCGAAATGATTGAACTGAATGATCGTTTGGTTCGTGGTCAGCACGCTTATGTTTCAGCCTCGGGTGATGTGCTGTTTTCGGTGCGGTCCTTTGATGGTTACGGACGATTGGGAGGTCGCAATCTTGATGACCTCATGGCAGGTGCTCGTGTCGGTGTTGATGAGGATAAAAAAGACCCGCTAGATTTTGTACTCTGGAAATCGGCTAAGCCTGGAGAGCCGTTCTGGTCGTCTCCCTGGGGAAATGGTCGTCCTGGATGGCATATTGAATGCTCGGCCATGAGTATGAGTTGCCTGGGTGAGCAACTTGACATTCATGGGGGCGGAGGCGATCTGGTTTTTCCCCATCATGAAAATGAAATTGCCCAAAGTGAAGCCGTGACTCACAAACCCTTTGCATCAACCTGGATGCATGTTGGTTTTGTCAATGTTGACAACATCAAGATGTCAAAGTCGCTTGGTAATTTCTTCACAATCAGGGATGTGCTCAAGATCTACCAGCCTGAAGTATTGCGCTACTTCATTGTTTGTAGTCACTACCGCAGTCCCTTGAATTATAGTAATGTTCATCTGGATCAAGCCATTACCGCATTGGAACGTTTATATCAAGCACTGCAGTCATTGCCTGAGAATTCGGGTTGCTTAAACCCTGATTCAGGCGCAGTTTGGGAAAGCCGCTTCATTCATGCTATGGATGATGACTTTAATACGCCTGAGGCGCTGTCGGTATTGTTTGAACTCGCGCGCGAAATAAATCGGGCTGTTAAGGCAGAGGAACTAGGTCTGGCAACCGCCCTGGGTGCTTTATTGCGCCAACTTGGGGGCGTACTTGGAATTTTGCAATCTGATCCGGCAAGTTTCCTCAAAAGTGGCGGCTTGCAAAAAGACCAAGTCCTTTCTGAGGCATCGATTGAGGCATTGATCGATCAGCGTCGCCTTGCCAAGCAGGAAGGTCGTTACGCCGATGCTGACTCAATTCGCAAGGAACTTCTTGAGAAAGGCATTGTTCTTGAGGACAGTCGCCAGGGAACGCGCTGGCGAAGACAGTCCTAATGGTTCAGCAAGACCCGTTCGGCTGCGATGACCGTTTGTAACATCAGTGTTGCAATGGTCATCGGCCCAACACCGCCTGGAACAGGGGTAAAGGCACGAACTCGTTCCTTTAATGTCTCACTAAGCTCGATGTCACCTATGCCACCTGGATGATAGCCCGCATCAACAACAATGGCACCATTCTTGATCCATGTTTCCTGAATAAAGCGCGGCTTTCCAACTGCCCCAACCACGAGGTCAGCTGTTGCGACCATATCCGATAAATTTTGGGTGCGCGAGTGGCAAATGGTGACCGTGCAATCTGCTTCAAGGAGCATCATGGCCATCGGTTTGCCAAGAATCGGACTCCGTCCAACCACGACAGCATGCAGGCCAGACAATCTTAGGTCATAAGCTGACAGTAGATGCATGATGCCTTGTGGTGTCGCTGAGCCATATGCATCAAGTCCCATACTCATACGTCCAAAACCTAGGCAACCAACACCATCAACATCTTTGCGAGGATCGATGGCATCAAAACAGGCGCGTTCGTCAATATGAGAAGGTACGGGGTGTTGCAGCAAGATTCCATGGATATCTGGATGTTCATTTAAACGGTTAATTTCAGCACGTAACTGTTCTGTCGTCGTTGAAGCATCAAGAAAGATCGGCAAGGAGTCCATGCCGATACGCTTGCATGCTTCTCCTTTCATGCGCACATACGTTGCCGAAGCGGGATCAGAACCAACCAGAATCGTTGCGAGAATAGGAGGCTGTTCACGTATGGATTTAAGCTTTTTGACTCGTTCAGTCAGTTGGGATTCAATTTTTTTGCTGGTTGACTTGCCATCGAGAATAAGGGACATGAATACCGAATCCTGTACTAATTGAGTTGATCGAGAATTTCATCGCGCAAGTCTGCAATATCATCGGCAATAATTTCAAGTTTGTCACATACGATAGGACCAATTGTTTCCCATTCTAGGTCGTGCGCTTGGCCTGAAAAAATTTTAGCAATACCACAGATATGCTCACCGACCTTAAGGATACACATAAGTTGCTGGTTTTTGGCAATCTCTGAAGCTGTTCCGCTCAGGTTAGCAAAAAAATCCTGAACATCGTGATGGTGATTAATGATGTTACTTAAATGTGCTGGCAATTTCCAGGAGCGGGCAATGTAATAGCCAATCACGGCATGATGTGATTTGAATTGATTCCACTCATACTCAGTAATCAGCTGATTGGGTTGTTTATAAGCTTGTTCCAGTACTGTCATATAATTGGGAAATTTTGAAAGCAGAAGAGGAATCCCGCAATTATGGAATAGTCCCAATAAATAGGCTTCGTCTGGATTGCGCATTTTGAAATGTTTGGCCAACAACATACATGCCTGAGCCAGATCAATGGCAGAGTCCCAGAAACGGGTCAGGGCAACAATGCTTGAATCACTGAGTGCACCTTTGATACTAAGTCCGGCAAGAATGTTGAACACCAGATTGAGTCCGAGGCGCTCTACAGCCTGTCGGATGTCGGTAATGGATTGCCGGGCACCAAAAAAGGGACTGTTCACGATCTTCAGCATCGTTCCGGCAAGTGCGGGATCCTTACGGATCAAATCAGCGATCCGGCGCATGTCGGGATCAGGCATTGCCTGTTCCATCTGGATATCGACAAGAATCTGCGGCTGGGGAGGAATACTGATACCTTTTAGTGCATCCTGAAGATCTGTATCCGATAGTGAACTCATGACTAATACCCAACTCAGCTTAACAAGCAGAAAAGCATAGCGATGAACCATCATGCAAGCAACTGTAAATCCTCTTTCGCCTGTCCAGATTTAAACTGGGCTAGGAGAAGCAGACCGCAGGTCTGGTATTTCATGACCCCGGTCTGTAACGGATGGTTCGTTACTGCGGTCCAATGGGACGAACGGAACCACAATCCGCCGAAATAAACCGCATGCGGCTTTGACTTTGTATGTGATGCGAACCTGCCGGCCCAGTCGATACAAAATCAGTTGATGTCTGCACAACGCCAGGCTGAATCTGGCTATCACCAAATCCATGCAGTTTTTGTGTTCCCTGCTGGCAGTCAAGATCAAAGTGAACATGATTGCCCTGATGCTGGAAATGTGTTGGCTTGCATGATTGATTGCGGGGATTGATCATGGGCGTGTTGTTGGCGAGCATGGCAGCAGTCAGACACATTTTGATACTGCCATCCGGACTGAATGTGTTCTGCATACGGCTTAGCACGGCGGCCATACGCATGCGTTCGGCTGGGGGCATGGATGCCATGGCAGCCTGCATGCGTGTTTCATTGGCGCTCATGGCGGTAGTTGGCAGGGGTACAGCCTTGCCATCAATGCTTTGCCCGAGAACTTGTACCGACCATAAGCCGGGTTGCATCATAAAATCATTGGCTACAGCACTCGGTATGGTGCTAACCAGTATTCCCGTTATGATTGAGCAAGAAAACAAAAATTTCATCGTATCCCTCCTTGTCTGGTTTGATCCTGAGTCATTGTAATGATTTTTGACATCCTCCACGCCCTCAGCCGATAGCTGCCGCTTGCGCTGGCCCCTGAAAAGAATGATGTCTTAAGAAAGGGCGGAGATTTCTACAGCTAGACGCTCATGTCCAATCCGTAGACCCCACTTTGTTCAGGGGCCGCGAGATTGTTGGTGGCGGCTATGAATCGTGATTCCATCACTTCGCGTTCCTGTTTATGAACCATAAACACAGTGTCACACATGCACTTGCGGGGATCGAATGGGCTGAACAGCGAGGCGCAGACCCATCGTCTTGAGAATGGCTGTCAGACTGCGAATCTCCGGATTGCCGTTGGCAGACAGTGTACGATAGATATGTGTGCCATTGAGCTGAGCCTGCTTGGCAACCTTCGCCACACCGCCGAATGCCTTGGTCATTTGGCGAAGCGCGATTAACAATTCGCTCTGCTCCCCATCCTCCAGGATGCTATTCAGCAACTCTACCGCATAGGACGGATCGTTGCGGAAGATTTCAGCCATCGCATCGTCATGTGCTCGATCTTTCATCGCTCTATCTCCTGGTTCAAGTTATTACGCTGCCAATCTCTCCAGTATTCACAAGCCCTCGATATGTCGGCGTCCTGCGAACGCTTAATGCCACCGCAAAGCAACAAAACAACACTTTGCCCAGCTTGCGCATAATAGACGCGATAGCCAGGGCCTACATCGATACGAAGCTCCCATACACCGTCCCTACAATGCTTGTGGTCACCGAAATTGCCAAGTTCAACTCGGTAAATGTGCCGGTCAATGGCTATCTTTGCCTTGCCGTCCTTGAGATTAATGCGCCAGTCCAAGAACAAGTCGCGATTGTCGTCAGTGATATAGTGCTTGATCTCAACCTATCAACATATTCGCTTATAAGCAAAAACGTGTCAAGTCCCTACCGATGGCAGAAAACGATGAAACAGTGATCGTTCTGGTTAGAAAAAATATCCCGTGTTATTTCAGCAAGCTTGTGCCATATTTGTTGCTAAGAGATTGAGATTAAAACTCAATACGTTTGATTGCACTGCTTGTTATTACCGTGTGTTTATTTTGAGGATCATGATTGATGCGGTTTTTTCAGATTCGTGGCTTGAAGGTAGGATTTTGCCTATTGGTTCTCAATGTATTCAGTACGTTTGCCATGAGTGCAGATCTGGTGATGCAGCAGGCAAGTTTGACCTTGTGCGCTCAACCGAATGGTTTATGTCGGGTTCCAGCTGCTTTATCGACACACACGTCTGTTCCGGATCCACATTGGCTGTGCATATTTTCGTCTATGGAGACGCTGCGTGGCATGCATCCTGTTTCGGTTCCTTCCCAGTGTCCTGATGTCAGCAAATCGGTTGACCTATCAGGAGACGAATCATCTGGCTTTCTGTTGCAAACCAAACAACCGGTCATGCAGTGGTTGACGATTCGATATCCATGGAGTGGGCATCATGATTGGTTGGTCATTTCCGGGATAGATCCTGTACATCATCTTCTGGGTGGTGTTCTGGTACAAACGACACTCCAGTCTGATGGCTCGTTGTTGATGACCCCAAGCCGGATTACAGGCTATGCATGCGCCGGAGGAGTTCGTTCTATTCAGCAAAACAAGGATGGTTCGTTTGATCTCGAAGAAAACCTTGATGATCTGTCGCTAGTGGAGGCGTTGGCAGGCCATCCTGTACCTTCACAACTGTCTGATCCGATGGAATGCCGGGCTCGCTTGCAGTTGCATCGCCGTTCAGATGTCTCGGAGTGGGATATTTTGGGCTTAAGTTGGCAGCCTGGACAAGAACCGTTTGGGCCGGGGTGTATGGACCACGCCATGTCGGTGTACCGCAAAGGTTCGGAAACATGGATTCAGGTGCCTCAATCCCATTTTCATGCTTTATTCCGGGATTACACAACGTGTCATGATCAAGGCGTCGCGCCGACCCTTAGCGATTGATCCGGTTGCGTCGTTGCTCCATGATCTGGATGATGCGCTGTAATATCATGCCCACAAGCCGAATGCCGGTGTAATTTTCCGGCTTGATAATTCGTTTGGCCGCTGCAAAGTCCTGTTCAAGCATTTGTTGGACCTGTAGAGCCAGTGTGGCATCACGTACTTCTTGATTGGCTTCCTGATTCCAGAACATGCCCCACTGGTCAAGATTACTGGAACCAATGGATACCCATTGATCACAAAGAATGACCTTCATATGAATGAAACGGGGCTGGTATTCATAAATAGCGACCTGATGATCAATGAGCCCCTTATAAAATGATCGGCTGAACAGCCGAAGCCACGGATGATCCTGGTGCGGACCCGGAATCAGTAAGCGAACATCGACGCCTCTCCGGGCTGCTTTTTTGAGGCCTTTACGCAAACGTCGTGGTGGAAGAAAATAAGGTGTTGCAATCCAGATGCGTTGTTGGGCATGACGCATTTCCGTTAGCAAGCTACGACTGACTTGCAAAGGGTGCAAAACTTCACTGGCGACAACACGTGCAGAAGGGTATGTTGCTGAAAGGTTGTCAGAAAGTGGTTGTTGTCCAGCAACGGGCCAAGTGCGCAAAAATAATTTTGACCATTCTTGAACAATAGGTCCGGAAAGTTGAAGCATGGTTTCGCGCCAATGCATGTGGTGCAGTTCAGGGGCGAAGTCATCGGCAAATCCTGCGCCTCCGACAAACACCCAATCTTCATCAACAATGATCATTTTGCGATGGTCGCGCAGTAATCCCTTGAATGGGCGCATCCAACTCCAGGGATTATATTCAGCAAGTCGTACCCCGCCGTGAAGAAGACGTT
>JAJZUM010000116.1 GCA_021848605.1 Pseudomonadota bacterium
GAAGCAGGGTCCGGACCGATAAAGGTCATACCCGCTTTCTGGCAGGCTTCTGCGAAACCGGCATTTTCAGAAAGAAAGCCATAGCCTGGATGCACAGCTTCTGCACCACTTTGGGACATGGCACGCATCAAGGACTCGATATTCAGATACGATTCCTGGACGGTCGAGCCACCCAGAGCGATCGCTTCATCCGCTAACTGGACATGGCGAGCTTTCTGATCGGCATCGCTGTAGACGGCGATCGTTGTATAGCCTAGAGCTTGGGCACTTCGTATAACCCGACAGGCGATTTCACCGCGGTTGGCAATCAGGATGCGTTGAAAACTCATGGCTTTTCTCCCGAAGTGCGTCCCCAGGCGGGTAAACGTTTTTGCATGAATGCCATCGTTCCTTCCATGGCTTCCGGACCCTGGACGGCGATAGCAAAAGAACGAGCTGCTTCGTCCAGTAACAAGTCATAGTTCAGAGCAGGCATACAGCGATGCAGCAGGTCCTTGGTAACCTGATTGGCCAGCGGTGCACAGCGCAGACACTGTTCCAAAATAGCTCCGAGCGAAGTCTGAAGTGCTTCTGGGCTGGCTGCGATTTCATGAATCAAGCCTATGGCAAGAGCACGTTCAGCGTTTAATGTCATGCCCGTAAGTGCCAACTGACGGGTTAGAGTAAGTCCAACACGCTTAAGTACAAAAGGTGCGATCTGCGCTGGTATTAGCCCAAGTCCTGTTTCGGGCAGACGGAACTGGGCATTGTTCATGGCAATAGCGACATCGGAGACACATGCCAGTCCAAAGCCCCCTCCAAGTACGGCTCCTTCGAGGACAGCAATGACGACACAGCCGACTACTTCCACTTCCTGGAGTAGTTTGCCAAAGGCACGATTCAAACGAACATAGGGCTCTGGAGAGGAATCTTGACCCGCTTGCATACGTGCCTGCATCATATCCTGGACATCGCCACCAGCACAGAAATGACCACCTGCTCCACGCAGCATGACAACCCGAACGCCACGCTCGGGAACGCCCGCAAACAGAGTACGAAGTTCCTCGACCATGGCGAGGTTCATCGCGTTACGAACCTCAGGCCTGTTGAGTGTAATGTCTAGAACCGGACCATTTTGTTCAACTTTGACAGTGTGGAACATGCTTGTCATGCTGCGCCCCCTTGGTTTTTCTTGCGTGAGGGCAAAATATCCATCAGTTTACAGATGATGCCGAGCATGATTTCATCGGCACCGCCACCAATTGAAACCAGCCGTCCATCACGGAAGGCGCGACTGACCGGATTGTCCCACATATATCCCATACCACCCCAGTACTGTAGGCATGTGTCGGTCAGCTCGCGCATCAGACGACCCGCTTTGAGTTTGGCCATAGATGCAAGGCGAGTGATGTCTTCACCTCGGATATGTGCCTCTGTGGCCTGATAGACCAGAGCGCGCAGCAGTTCAATCTCGGTTTGCAATTCAGCAAGCCGGAAATGGACAACCTGATTATCAATCAGGGGTTGTCCGAAGGTTTGTCGTTGCCGGCAGTAGTCAATGGTGAGATCCAGGCATGTTTGCATACCGCCGAGTGCATTGGCAGCACCCCAGAGTCTTTCTTCCTGGAACTGCATCATCTGCATCATAAATCCCATGCCTTCGGCACCGATACGATTGCTTTGAGGAACACGTACTTGGTCAAAAAATATTTGTGCCGTATCGGATGAACGCATTCCTAGTTTGCTAAGGCGTGGTGACAGGCTAATGCCTGGCGTTTTGGCTGGAACGACAATCAGAGACTTGTTGATGTGTGGTTTGCCTTCGCTGGTATTGGCCAGGACACAGAAAAAATCAGCCTGTGTGGAGTTGGTGATCCACATTTTAGTGCCATTAATGATGTAGTCATCACCATCTTTGTCGGCGCGGGTCGTAATGGCAGCCACATCGGAACCGGCTCCAGGCTCGGAAACAGCAATCGATGCTATGGCAGTACCCTGTATGGCGGGTGTCAGAAAACGGGCACGAAGTTCATCGGATCCAAAGCGTGCCAGGGCGGGAGTAGCCATATCGGTTTGCACACCAATGGCTAAAGGTACGCCTCCACAACCGGCTCGCCCGAGTTCTTCCGCTACCACCACGTTATAGGAATAATCAAGACCAAGCCCGCCATAGGCTTCCGGCTTGCAGATACCGAGCAGCCCCAGTTCACCTAGTTTGGGAAACAGCTCGTGGGCAGGGAAACAGCCGGCTGTTTCCCAAGCTTCGATATGGGGTGTAATTTCCTTGTCGACAAATGAACGGGTTGTTCTGCGCAGGTTTTCGTGTTCGGCTGTAAATTGCATCATGAATCTCCCTAATTTTTAAAACCGTGCTACGCCGTAGCTATTGGTATTGAGTGTGCGCCGTTGCGCCTCATCGATCATATCGAGAATCCACAACAAAAGTTTCCGGGTATCTCTTGGGTCGATGATGCCGTCATCAAACAGACTGGCTGTGTTGAAGAGGGCAGTGGATTGTTGTTCAAGAGTCTGGGCAGCGCTTTGTTCAAGGTAGTCCAGAACTTTTGGATCAGGTTCAAGGCCCATCTTGCGTTGTTTGGCTTCGGTAACAATGCGAAGCACTTTACCAGCCTGTGCCCCTCCCATGACCGCTGTTTTGCTATTGGGCCAGGTAAAAATGAAATGGGGATCGAGGCCTCGTCCACACATCGCATAATTTCCGGCTCCATATGAACCGCCAACAACGATGGAGATCTTGGGTACCTTGCAGTTGGCAACCGCCTGGATCATTTTCGATCCGTGCTTGATAACGCCATTTTGCTCTGAGTCCGTTCCGACCATGAATCCGGTGGTATTGTGAAAGAACAGAATAGGCCTGCCAGTCTGATCACAGAGCTGAATGAACTGGGCAGCTTTACTGGCACCTTGCGGCGTTATGGGGCCATTGTTGCCAATATATCCACAACGGATACCGCCCAGACTGAGCCAGCCACAAACTGTCTGGTCATCATATTCCTGCTTGAACTCAAGGAACTCCGAGTCATCTGCTATACGGGCAATAATTTCGCGGGTGTCATAAGGTGTCCGAGGATCCGTAGGGATGATGCCCAATAATTCTTCGGCGTCGTAACGGGGTTCCCGAAACGTGCGGGTTGGTGCAGGATTGAGCCGGTCGTTCCAACCAAGATGGGCAACAATATCGCGCGCCATGGCCAGTGCGTCGGCATCGTGCTCTGCCAGATATTCGGCAGTACCGGCAACTTGGGCATGCATGACCGCACCACCGAGTTCTTCCTCGGTAGCGACTTCACCGGTTGCTGCGAGCAGCAGGGGAGGTCCAGCCAGAAACATGGCAGAACGATTACGGACCGTAATCATGTAGTCGGAAAGACCGGGCTGATAAGCACCACCGGCGGTGGCGTTCCCGTGAACAATGGTGATCTGCGGCAGGCCAGCGGCTGAAAGTCGAGCCTGGTTGGCAAAGGTGCGAGCACCTTCAACAAAGATCTGGGCAGCATAATTAAGGTTGGCACCGCCGCTTTCAGAGAGTACGACCGATGGGAGGCGGTTTTGCAGGGCGATTTCTTGCAAGCGCAGGGTCTTTTGCAGGCCGGCCGGTGTAATCGTTCCTCCCTTGATGGCACTGTTGTTGGCACTGACCAGGCAACGTACCCCCTCAATAAAGCCAATGCCGGAAATGATGCCGCCACCGGCCTCACTGCCATCTTTGTCATCATGCATCATATAACCAGCCAAAGGACAGATCTCCATGAAGGGAGAACCTGGATCCAGTAGACGCTGAATGCGCTCATGGGGTAATAATTTATTCTGTTTGGCAAATTTTTCCCGCTGACTTTCTGCTTTGAGAAAAACCTTATGTGCAATGGCGCGCACTTCTTCAATTTTGGCCAACATGGCCGAGCGCCGTTCCTGAAAGTCAGGGCTTTGTGTGTTCAGTTGGGATTCAATCATTGGCATGATGTCAGTTTCCATCCTCTTTCAGTACATCGGGGATAAATGCACGGTGGAATCCGTCAAATGGCTGGGAGTGATCATGATCGGCAAGTTCCCAGATGCGGCTACCCAGTGATGCTGCTCCATCGATGCGCATAGTGACGCCGGAGATGAATGCACTTGCGGGAGAAAGCAGAAAGCAGATGGCTGCGCTGACTTCGGATTCTGTACCCATGCGTTTGAGTGGCACTTTGGTTTTAAGGGTTGGAATAATGGTTTTCATGATGCCCTGATAGGTATCCATCCCGGAAGAGATGATCCAGCCGGGGGCAACGGCATTGACCCGGACTCCGCAGCGAGCCCATTCAACAGCCGCAGTCTTGGTCAGGTTATCGACGCCAGCACGTGCAGCGCCGGAATGCCCCATGCCAGGCATGCCACCCCACATATCGGCTGTCATGTTGACGATACTGCCACCGTGTTCCTGCATGCACTGGTTGAAGACTTCCCGCATCATCAGGAAGGTGCCGGTTAGATTGTTGCGGACAACGGCTTCAAAGCCTTTGCTGCTGATCATTTCAAGTGGAGACGGAAATTGTCCACCTGCATTATTAATCAGGCCGTGAATTCGTCCCTGTGATTGCAGTATCTGGCTCAAGGTTTCATGAACACGCTGTTCGTCGCGTATGTCACAACTGTAGGCGCTGGCTTGGCCGCCATCGTGGCAAATTTCTTCAACCACTTGATCAAGCTTTTCCTGCCTGCGGCCAAGGAGGACCACATGAGCACCTAAGGCTGCCAGTTCATGGGCTGTACAACGTCCAATACCACTACCACCTCCGGTGATGACCATCACCTGATTTTTGAATAATTCAGGATGAAAAATGGAACGATATTGAGTTTCTGTATTCATGGTGATACCTCCGTTGTTTCGAGCAGATCTGCCGGAATACGAATCGGCATGTCGAGTAATTGCTGGGCCAAAGCTTTGCCTTGGGGATCAGCACGCAGGCTGGCGATGCCACCACCGCCCAAAGCATGAACAAGCAGGAAATTCAAGGCATGGATGCCGGGCAGGTAGTAGGCATCGACCCGGGATCGCTCCGGATCAAGCACATGAGCCATGTATTTGGCGATGCTCTGTTCGTTGACGGAGGCATAAATCCAGGGTAACCAGGCAGCATTTCTGGCAATGACACCAATATTGCTGAAATCACCTTTGTCACCTGAACGTGCCCAAGCTAGACGTACTAGAGGAACTTCAACCATTTTTTTGTTGTAAACTTCCGGTACGGGCAGAGCTGAGGTCAGTGACAAGTCCTCGCTTGAAGTGGCCGTCACCGATGCGGTATCCCGAGTGTCGATCGACAGGGTTTGGCCATTGATATGGACTTGAGGACGAACCTGATTTTTGTCCAGCAGGAATGAATAAAGTCGCACCACAGGTGAGACTTTTGGGCGGCCACCGACAATACCGGTAACGCCGGGTGCCATACCGGTAGCGGCCTGTGCGATTTCTGAGGCCAGAAACATTAGGGTCTCGCGTATGAAATGACGCGCACTTAACCGAACAATGACTTCACGACTGCTTTGCATCCGACTGTGTGGGCCATAAGTCCATTCACTGCCAAGTATCTCGATGAGGGTTTCGGAGAAGGGGGGAGCTCCACGCTTGGCCATGACTTTCTGGACTTTATCCAAGATAGCCTGGGCGACTCGCTCACCTTTGCGGCGGGCATCGATACCAGCCATCATGAATGAAGCACTGATGCGATAGCCATCCCGCCATGTAGCACAGACCTTGTATTGTTTGGTCGGCGGCAATCCTTTGGCTCCGGAAACAACAACACGGTTGTCACCGTCCTGTTGCAGGAGCACATGACGAAAATCACAAATGACATCGGGGAGTACATAGGCTGCCGGATTGCCAATTTCATAGACCAGTTGCTCACCGACGGTGGCAGGTGTCACCAATCCACCGGTTTTGGGAGGTTTTGTGATCACGAAAGTGCCGTCCGCAGAGCATTCCGCAATTGGGAAGCCCATGTTTTCATAACCTTCAACCTGCTCCCAGTCGGTAAAATTACCGCCGGTACACTGGGCGCCGCATTCGATCAGATGCCCGGCAAGTGAACCTTGTGCCAGGAGATCATACTGATCCATGCGCCATTCAAAAGCATGCAGCAAGGGGCCAAGAACCAGCGCTGAATCAACAATCCGGCCAGTAATGACAATATCGGCACCTTGTTTCAGTGCCTTTGCAACGGGCTCCGCACCCAGGTAGGCATTAATGCTGGTCATGGTGTCAGGGAGTGGCGAATCATCGAACATTTCATGGATGTTCTGGCTCTTGAGGCGGTCCCAATCAGGCATCAGATTGTCACCATCGACAACCGCGATACATAGGGAAAGCCCAGCGGCATCAATCAGGCTTTGTAAGGCCCGCGCACAGCTATGCGGATTGATGCCGCCGGCATTGCTTACAACCTTAATTCCCTGGGCGGCAATGTCTCCAAGCAGTGGCATCATGACTCTGCTGACAAAGTCAGTGGCATAGCCTTCTTCAGGATTTTTTTCCATGGCACGAGCCAAAATGGACATCGTGATCTCGGACAGGTAATCAAACACCAAGATATCAAGCTGTCCAAGTTTGACCAACTGAAATGCGGCCGTGTTGGTGTCGCCCCAGAAGCCGCTGGCACAACCAATGCGAATTTTGGATTTTTTTTGTTCCATGATGTTTGCTCCTTTGCATCATGCGTCTAAGATACTAAGCAAGCGCTTGGTTTGTAAAGTCCCATTTGGTATCATTTCAATTCATGTTAAATTTGGAAACAACATTGACCGAGGTTGAAGACGTGAGCGTGCATGCTTCGCTGGATCAAATTCCTGTTATGGGGGGGCTAGATGACAGTCCCCGCGGGCGCGTGCTGCGCGCCGCTGCACATCTTTTTCGGCATCAAGGCTATGAGCGAACCACGGTGCGTGATCTGGCCCGATTGGTTGGTATCCAAAGTGGCTCGTTGTTTCATCATTTTGAAAGCAAGGAAGCCATTTTGGTGGCCGTAATGGAAGAGGCAATCCGTTATAACTTCAGTCGGATTCAGGATGCTTTGGCACGGGCGCAGACTCCCGAGCAGCGGTTACGAGCACTGGTTTTCGGTGAACTGGAATCAATCCTCGGCCCCACTGGGGAAGCGATGGCAGTATTGGTATATGAGTGGAATGCGCTCAGCCCTTCCAGCCAGCAACGTGTCCTGAAATTGCGCGATGAGTATGAAGCTTGCTGGTTGGGCGTTCTGGAAGAGCTAAACAAGACTGGTTCTATTGCACACCCGCCTTTTTTTTGGCGACGATTGTTGTCTGGTGCGATTGCATGGACCAGCAACTGGTACCGACCGGGTCGAAGTTTGACGCTGCAAGGCCTGACCGATATGGTGATGGCCATGGCTGTACCTAAGCAGGATTGTTGATCTTATTTATGTTTTCATGATCCAGCACTAAAATCCTGGTTCATGAACTGCTAGAGTCAAAATCTGTATGGTTGTACGGAGTATGAATATGTCCCGGTCCAAATTCCTCCAGAGCCTGATACTGGCCGTATATCTTGGCCTCTCAGGATGCGCTACCATGCCCCAACAATTTACGCTCTACAACAAGGAAGATCGTTGGCAAGGGCATCTTGATGCCTTGCATGAAACCTTGAGTGCTGATATCAATGGGCTTCACTATTCGGGTTTTTATATCGTCAGTCGTGGAACCGCTGTGACGACAACTCCGGACTATCTTTTTGGCTTTCCACCCTTTATGAACAATATGGTTGATATATCCATGAACAGTGCGCGCGCTACTCTGGTGGCCCCAGATGGAAGCCGCCTGAACTGTTCATTTCTGTTCGAAGGACAGCGGATGCTGGGAAGCTGTGAGTCCCCTTCTGGGGAAAAATATCAACTTGTTGGTGGAGAGGAGCGTCCGGAAAAAAAGTAAACAATCAGACTTGACCCTACGGGATCCAGTAGGTATCATTCGCAACCTCAAAGGTATTCCCCGATAGCTCAGTCGGTAGAGCAAATGACTGTTAATCATTGGGTCGCTGGTTCGAGTCCAGCTCGGGGAGCCATATAACGCACTGATATAATTCTAGATTTTCAATTTTTTTTCTTGCTGTTGTCATTTTTTTAGGAACAAATCAAAAACAGTTTAGGCACAAGTGCCTCATAATGGTGGATCGTACTTGTCCATACGTATATTGTACCGCTGGCTCATTGCCTCCGTTTTGTGCCCTGCAATGTCCTTGTTGGTGGTCATGGTCAATGCGTTGCGATCTGTTTTGGAAATAGGACGCAGGTTTAGTTCCAGATTTTCCACCAATTCTGAATGGTCAACTGTTCTCAGTTGGCCATTTTTCCTATAACCTGTCGTTTTCTTTGAGGGGCCTGCTGGTGGTGGTTTTAGACATCACATGCCAAACCGCTAAGCACTAACCCATCACCTTAACCCATGTTTAACATCACTAAAAAAATATTTTTCCTAATCAACGAGATATTGTTCATAAAAAATCGGAGTGGCACTACACTACGCGTTATAGGTCAGTGGATCAACTTTTTGGTACCTCCCGGCGCAGG
>JAJZUM010000117.1 GCA_021848605.1 Pseudomonadota bacterium
AAGGTATATATGTCGGGGCACAAGGCGTACGCGGCGTACATATGGCCGATGGTTCTTTTATTCCCTGTTCCAGAGTTGTTTCAGCGGCTGGGGTACACAATACCTTTAGGCATTTGCTTGATCCCGAACTTGTCCGTCAAAGTGGCTATGATCGCGATCTGCAGCAGGTTCGTCCCAGTATTGCCCATTTGGGTTTGTATTTGGGCATTGAGGGTGATGGTGCCGAACTAGGCCTACCGCAACAGAACCTGTGGATTTATCCTGATACGGATCATGATCGTTCCACCGAACGGTTTCTGGAGCACCCCGATGCAGATTTTCCGGTGGTCTATATCTCATTTCCGTCACGAAAAGATCCAGACTGGCAAAACGCCCATCCAGGCGTGTCCAGCGTTGAAGTGGTTGCCCCAGCACCCTATGCATGGTTTGAACGCTGGAAGGATACGGTATGGGGTAAACGAGGTGAGGAATATGAGGCCGTCAAAGCTGTGTGGGCTGAGCGTTTAATGCAGGTGGTTTATCAGCATGTTCCGCAGATTCAGGGCAAAGTTCGGTTGATGGATGTCAGTACGCCACTGTCGACCCAATGGTTTGCCGGCTGGTCTCGTGGTGAACTTTACGGCCTCGACCATGATCCAGAGCGTTTTCGTCAGGATTGGCTCAAGCCGGAAACCCGAATCCCGGGATTGTGGCTCAGCGGTCAGGATATTCTCTCTTGTGGTGTTGTCGGTGCTATGATGTCGGGTGTGATGACGGCGGTCAGTATGGCCGGTGTGGCTAAATCTTTTCCTGTACTGCGTCGTATCATGCGTTCTTCCTGATATTTGAGGCAGATCATGAAGGTATTGATCATTGGTGCTGGTGTGATTGGTTTGTTGACGGCACGCCGATTGCACCATGAGGGTTGTCAGGTCATCGTTGTGGATGCAGCTCCTGAGGGTCGCCCGGCTTCATGGGCGGGCGGTGGCATCTTGTCTCCTTTGTATCCATGGCGCTACCCGGTTGAAATTCAGCAACTGACTGCTTCGGCTGATCAATATTATCTGAGTTTGCAGCAGGAACTGCTTGCTCTCGATGCGTCGATTGACATTGAAGTGGAAGCGCAGGGCATGCTGGTTCTTGAACCTGAAGATGCCCCTGAGGCTCGTCAGTGGGGAGCCCGTCAGGGTGTGTCCCTACGCTCGCTGGAAGCTGGTGAAATTCAGCGTAGCTGGCCGTATTTGAAGCGTGGCGTTGAAGGACTCTGGTTCTCTGAGTGTGCGCATGTACGAAACCCTCGTCTTCTGCGCGCCCTGCGTATTGAAATGATCCAAAAGGGTATTTTGTTCTCAGAATCTTTACCGGTGCAAGCTATGGTACGTTCGGGTGACCGGCTTGAATCCGTGCGTTTGCGTAACGGGAACCTACTTGAAGCTGACCACTATGTGGTTTGTGCCGGACCATGGTCTGCAGGACTTTTGGTAAGTTGTGGGCTTGAGTTGCCCATACAACCCGTTCGCGGTCAGATGTTGGCCTATCGGGATCCCAGTCAGGGGCAGATGCGGGCCATGGTCCTCTATCAAGGACGTTACCTTATTCCACGCCGTGATGGTGTCATCCTGGTTGGTTCCACCGTAGAAGAAGTTGGTTTTGATGCCTCTGTGACTCCGATGGCGCGAGAAGCATTGCAGGGCTTTGCTGAAGATCTGGTGCCCATGTTGCGTGGCCAACAACCTTTTGCCCAATGGGCGGGCCTGAGACCAGCCTCGCCGCGAGGCGTACCTTTCATTGGTTCTTTGCTGGATAATCTCTGGGTTAGTACTGGACATTTCCGTAATGGACTAGTTATGGCACCGGCCAGTGCTGAACTGCTGGCTGATTTGATGTTGGGGAGGACCCCTTTGCTGGATCCTGCCCCGTATCAACCGCGTCACTCATTAGCCAAGTAGATCACGGTTGCGTACCGCGCCCTTGTCGGCACTGGTGGCGAGCAGCGCATAGGCTTTTAATGCTGGACTAACCTTGCGGTTGCGTTCGGCTGCAGGCTTCCAGCCCTTGTCAGCCTGAATGCGACGTCGTTCAGACAAAACAGCTTCAGAAACCAGAACATCGATACGCCGTGCTGGTATGTCAATGCGGATGAGATCACCCTGTTCAATCAGCCCAATGGCGCCGCCTGCTGCAGCTTCCGGTGATACATGACCGATGGACAATCCGGATGTACCTCCTGAAAATCGACCATCCGTCAATAGGGCGCATTGCTTGCCCAATCCCTTGGATTTAAGATAACTGGTCGGATAAAGCATTTCCTGCATGCCGGGTCCACCCTTAGGACCCTCATAGCGGATGACGACAACATTTCCCGGTTTGATCTGGTTCTCAAGAATGGCGTGTACGGCTGCGTCTTGACTTTCAAAGATGACCGCATCACCTTCAAAAACCAGCAATGTATCGTCAACTCCGGCAGTTTTGACCACACAGCCATCTTCGGCAATATTACCAAACAGCATGGCTAGACCACCTTCTTGGGAGTAGGCATGTTCCAGATTGCGAATACAACCTTCGGCTCGATTCTGGTCTAGATCAGGCCAGCGGCAGGACTGGCTGAAGGCTTCCTGGGTCGGGATGCCCGCTGGACCAGCACGGTAGAACTCCCGTGTGGCTTTGTCTGTTGTTGTCATGATATCCCATTGTTGCAAGGCATCGGCTAGACGAGGGCTATGAACGGTTGGGAGATCGGTATGCAGCAAACCAGCTCGGGCCAGTTCGCCAAGAATAGCCATAATGCCACCAGCACGATGAACATCTTCAATATGATAACGCTGGGTGTTGGGTGCCACCTTACATAATTGGGGAACCTTGCGAGAGATGCGGTCAATGTCGCGCAAACCAAAATCCAGTTCGGCTTCCTGAGCTGCTGCCAACAGGTGCAGAATCGTGTTGGTGGAACCACCCATGGCGATGTCCAGCGATATGGCATTCTCAAAAGCCTGGAACGAGGCGATGGAACGAGGCAGTACCGAGCTGTCGTTTTCCTCATAGTAACGTTTGCACAAGCCTACAATACGTCGCCCGGCCTCAAGAAACAGCTGCTTGCGGTCTGAATGCGTTGCGACAATGGTACCATTACCTGGAAGCGACAAACCCAGCGCTTCGGTAAGACAGTTCATCGAGTTGGCGGTAAACATGCCAGAACAGGAGCCGCACGTTGGGCATGCGCTGCGTTCATATTCTGCGACAGCCTCGTCCGATTGACGATCATCCGCTGCAATCACCATCGCATCAATCAGATCAATACGATGTTCAGCCAAACGGGTCTTGCCAGCCTCCATAGGGCCACCCGAGACAAAAATCGTAGGAATATTCAATCGCAGTGCAGCCATCAGCATACCCGGAGTAATCTTGTCACAGTTGGAAATACAGATGAGTGCATCGGCACAGTGGGCATTAACCATATATTCCACGGAATCGGCAATAATTTCCCGACTGGGAAGAGAATAGAGCATGCCATCATGTCCCATGGCAATACCATCATCGACGGCGATGGTGTTGAACTCTTTGGCGACTCCGCCGGATTTTTCGATTTCACGAGCAACTAACTGGCCAAGATCTTTCAGATGCACATGTCCAGGAACAAATTGGGTAAACGAGTTGGCAATGGCAATGATCGGTTTTTTGAAGTCGTCATCTTTCATTCCAGTTGCACGCCATAGGGCTCGTGCCCCGGCCATGTTCCTGCCTTGTGTCGATGTTCGTGAACGATATGCGGGCATGGATGATCTCCTCGGTAAGGCAGTCTGTGCAGGATATTCGAGTTAAAGAAAGATTGTATGGGGCAAGAGCATTACTGGCAAGCAAGAGAGTTAACAGCTAGTCGCTGAGCTTGCCATGTTTTTTGAGTACTTCCAGAAATTGCCGTACAGGAACAGGTTTGCTAAACAGATAGCCTTGCAAATAATCACAGCCAGCATTTTTGAGAAAATCACGTTGAAGCTCAGTTTCCACGCCTTCGGCAACGGTCTCAAGATGCAAACTCTGAGCTAATCCAATAATCATTTCGACAATCACGGTACTGTCGGAGTGACTGGAAATTTCATTAATAAAAGAGCGATCTATTTTGAGCTGTCCGATTGGGAATTTGCGTAAGTATGCCAGTGACGAATAACCGGTACCAAAGTCGTCGACTGAAATTCGCACACCAAGATTGATCAGATCCTGAAGGATGCGTTGGGCATCATTCGCATCCTCCATGACGGCACTTTCCGTAATCTCAAGTTTTAACTGCTGGGCAGGCAGCCCTGTGTTGTATAGATTGCTTTGTACCAACTGTGCGAGGTTGGCGTCACGAAACTGACGACCGGAAATGTTAACCGCAATACGTATATCATATCCCGCATGAAGCCAGCTTTGTGCCTGGATACAGGCTTGCTCAAGCACCCATTCGCCGATGGGGACAATCAGGCCTGTTTCTTCGGCGAGCGGAATGAAATCAACGGGAGAAATGGTGCGGCCGTCACTATGCCAACGGAGCAGGGCTTCGGCACTATGAATGGTTCCAGTGCGCAAATCGAGTATGGGTTGATAGTGCAGTTCAAATTCCTGTCGTGCCAGAGCTCTTCGCAAACGCGCTTCAAGATCGAGCTTATGAAGTGCAGCAATGTTCATGTCGGCGGTATAAAAGCAAAAACTGTTTCGTGTTTCCTTGGCGCGATACATGGCTACATCAGCATTGCGCAGCAGTGTTTCGTAATCTTCACCGTCATTGGGATAGACACTGATCCCAATACTTCCCGAAAGATCAATTTCACGATCATCAAGGACAATTGGCTGTTCTATAACACCTAAAATACTCCGTGTGATCAATGGAATCTCACGACTGTTGTTCAGGTTTGACAAAACAGCCACGAACTCATCACTACCCAATCGTGCCAAGGTGTCTTGTTCGCGCAAGCACCCCGCCAGTCGTTTAGCAATTTCCTTGAGTACAGCGTCACCGATGACATGTCCGAGACTGTCATTGATCCGTTTGAAGTGATCCAGATCGATAAAAAGCAGGGCGATCTGAAGTTTTTGGCCACTGGCATAGGCAATCGCCTGGCTAACACGATCCGATAAGAGGCTACGACTGGCCAGACCGGTCAGTGTGTCCTGGTTGTTCTGACGTTCCAGTTGTTCTTCATATTGTTTACGTTCGCTGATGTCGTTGATGACAGCAATAAAATGTTGGACGTTTCCGTTCGCATCAGGAACAGGGGCGAGATTTAACTCATTCCAGAACAAGGTTCCATCTTTGCGGTAATTACGCAGGGTTGCCTGTCCTTCCCGACAGGCGCGAAACGATGCCCAAATTTCACCAACTCCTACCTGGATCGTATCATTGCCCAAGAGGAAATTGGGGTCTTGACCAAGTACATCCTGATGGGCATAGCCGGTGATTCGTTCGAAGGCCCGATTGACGTAACTGATCGCAATATCGTCATCATGCGCATTCAGGATCATGATGCCATTGGCGGAGGCATCGACGGCACGACTGAGCAAACGATTCATGTTTTCACTGGCATGCAGTTGATCCATGGCCAGAAGACGTTGTTGTTCCTGTTCCATTTTTTCCAGTGCGAAAGAAACATCACTGGCCATTTCCTCAATCAGTTGAATTAACTCATGATCAAAAAATGCCTGTTCGCGAGCATAAAGACTTATGCATCCCTTAATATTCTCTTTTGTACGACCAATTGGAAAAACAGCAGCCGAGTGATAGCCGCTTTGGTTCAGTGGCTCTCGAATGAAGTCTAGTTGGGGGTCTAATGCCAGCTCATTGGAAATATAGATCTCTTTGTTGCCAAGTGCAATTTCTGCTGGTTCACGCCAGGGTTGATGGATGCTTAGAGGCTCAATAAATTGTAACCACTGTGCTGTGGGGCCATAAGATGCTGCTGGGTGTATTTGGCCACTCATTTCGTCAAGGATTCCGACCCATGCCATGGCAAGGCCGCCGCGTTCGACAGCGATACGACACAGAGATTGAAATAAAATGGAGGAATCATTGATATGAACAATGGTTTGATTGGTTTCGCTTAAAGCGGCATAAAGCCGGTTTAGGCGGGTAATCCTTTGTTTTGCACTTTGCAGCTCGGTAATTTGTGCTTCCAGTTGCGAGGTGCGCTGTTCAAGTTTTCGAATGAGTGCATCGTTGTATCGTTTTATGGAGTCTGTGGGCGTAAGGCTTGGTCGTCGTGTCGGTTCATTCAGGAGCGAACCTGATTTTAGCAAGGCTTGTACCCGTTCAAGGAATGCCTCTGGTTCAGCAGGTTTGATCAGAAACGCATCAGCACCCATATCCAAAGCCAGTTGCTCGTCTTTTGGACCCGTATAGGTTGCTGTGTACACAATGAAGGGAATCTGTGCCAAAAGGGGGTCAGACTTCCATTCACGCAAAAGGGCATAGCCATCCATGACCGGCATTAAAAGATCACTGATGATTAGGTCGGGCGGGTTCTGATGGGATTGTTCAAGCGCTTGGGCACCGTGAACAGCGCAGCGTACCGAGAAGCCATGACCTTGCAGAAGAACCTTGAGCAAATAAAGATTTTCAGGTTGGTCATCAACAATGATGATGTCATTCATAGCACACCTGACATGAAGGAAGCTACCTGGTCACCAAAAATAAGGGGATCAATCGGTTTTTCAATATAACCATTACAGCCAGCGGCAAGGCATTGTTCCCTGTCTCCAGGCATGGCGTAGGAGGTCACTGCAACGATTGGAACCAAGAGGAGTTTTGCATGTTTACGGAGTTCCTGTGCGACCGCATAACCGTCCATGCCGGGCAACTGGATATCCAGAAGAATCAGGTCTGGAGTTTTATTCTGGGCATATCGAAGTCCGGTTGGGCCGTCTTCAGCGCATATGACCTCCCAGCCACGTGCATGCAGTAAAAAACTTGCCAGATAACGATTATGTTCGTTGTCCTCAATCAATAAAATGCTTTTGCTCATGATCGGGGTGCTCAGGTTGTCATGCGTACAGGGAGAATAAAACTAAAGGTACTGCCGACTTGCCAACGACTGCTTACTTCAATGTGTCCCCCCATCATGGCAGAAAGCCGATGACAGATCGCCAGACCAAGCCCAGTACCTTCATGCTGGCGGGACAGGGGTGCCTCAATTTGCCGAAAAGGCAGAAAAAGAGCAGTCATGTCTTCGGGCCGAATACCAATGCCGGTATCGGTAATGGCAAAACGTATGGCTGTTTGGGCAATATAACCACGCTCTGATGAAAAACCAGGAATTTTTTCGACGGTGAGCGCTACGGATCCTTGCTCGGTAAATTTGATGGCATTACTTAACAGATTCAGGAGAATTTGTTCGGTGCGTCTTCGATCCCCACGAGTCGTGCCAAGCTCGTTGTCAAGATTGATTTGGAGAAGCAGTCCTTTCTTATCGGCAAGAGGGCGGACGGTATTGATCACCTGGAGTACTGAATCGTGCAGATCAAAGTTTTCATCGGCGATGCAGAACTCACCTGCCTCAATTTTTGAAATATCCAACACATCATTGATCAAAGCAAGCAGATGGCGAGCACTACCCTGGACCATGCCGAGTTGTTTGTTCTGTTCGTCAGTCAGTGGGCCGGCCAGTTTTTGCAATATGACCCCGGTGAACCCAATAATGGAATTGAGAGGAGTACGCAATTCATGACTCATGGTCGCCAGAAATGCAGATTTGAGATGATCTGCATGTTCAGCTCGCTGTTTAGCTTCACGCAATTCGGCCTCAATTTCCTTTTGCGGTGTGATGTCGACGATGACGCCGACCATGCCAGCTGGATGTCCGTGGCTGTCGTGAAAGCCGCTAATTGAATAAAGCGTATGATGTTCACGCCCGTCAGCAAAGGGCATAATGGCCTCGCGACAGTAGGTTGAGGCTGTTTGTGTGACCCGGGCTCCGTCCGACTGATAGATCTGTCGGTCGGCTTCAGGCAAATAATCCAGTTCCAGAACCGTTTTGCCAATCAGATCCCGACGATGAACGCCAAACGTCTGTTCATAAGCCAGATTGCAGCCACGAAAACGCAGGTCTGCGTCTTTGTAGAAAATAACATTGGGTATGTGATCAATAATGCCTTGCAGGAATGAACTCATCTGCTGAAGTTCATCGGTGCGCTCGCGAACCCGGGTTTCAAGTTCTGTGTTCAATTGCTGCAAACGTTGCTCAGATGTTTCGAGATCGCCGATTTTTCCCTGTAGCATGACGGAAAGGCGAGCAAGCTCATTTTCCCGTCGCGTACGCTCAATCGCAATACCGGCTACATGGGTTGCAAAACCCAACATCTGAAAATCTTCGCTGCCTGGGCTGCGTACCTCTCGGTAGTACATGGCAAACGAACCAAGAATATGTTGTTGTTTGAGGAAAATCGGCGATGACCAGCAGGCTCTGAAACCATATGGGGTAATGAGTGATTTGTAGGGAGCCCACAAGGGGTCCGTTTCAATGTCGGTGACAATGACGACCGATTTCCGGAACATGG
>JAJZUM010000118.1 GCA_021848605.1 Pseudomonadota bacterium
GTAATCTCCGAATCTCATTGAAGACATCCAGAAGATTACCGGGTTCCTAATGCAGAAAACAGAACGCCCTATTCTGACCGGTTTCCCACGAGATACATTTATTAATTGCCTAGAGCGCACAAGAACGGGAAATAAACCTGCATCGGGTGGTAAACAACTTCCGCTTCCTTATTTTGCCGTGAGTTAAATCCAAACACCTGGCCTCTTAGATACCAGGAATGGCGGGGCGAAAACTACCTGGCGATTGGTATGACCGCTAAGGCTACTGCCAAGTCCTGCTGGAAACCTTCGTCGAAAAGGCGCGTCCAAAGCACATGCTAGCGCGCAGCCAATTAACTAAACGTAGGACTAATCACAGGTCGTGGAAGACTTGACACCGCCCACAGGAGCCATGGTACCTCTCCTAAACGAATACCACTCTATCCTCTGGTTCATGACGTTCGCCTGCGGCTGCGTGAAGAGTCATAATGAGATTGCTGATTCCTTACCATATGACTTGAATAATCCTGAGCAATCACCCAGAATTGACTTAACGGATTGATTTGGCTTGAATTCACAATGTCTTGGACATACAAAAAATATTGTCCTGGTCGTTTAAAAGCAGGACAAGCTTATGCCTCATGAACTAAACACAGCGCATTGTTTGTCCATCGCTGAAGTCGAACGGGAAACCGGTATCAGCAAGGATACCTTGCGGATCTGGGAAAGACGCTACCAGTTTCCTGTTCCAGATCGCGATAGCCGTGGCATTCGCTATTACACCCAACAGCACAAAGACAAACTGACCCTGATCAAGCGCCTTCTCGATCAGGGTCATAAACCATCGCGCATCCTTCACCTCAGCTTGGCAGAACTGCAAAGTTCACTAAGCGATAATCTGAGCGCCTCCCCTACGAGCCTTGGCCATACCTACGATTACAGCAAGGCTCTCAGTCTTGTTCTCAATGGTCAAGCACATGACTTGCAGAATTTGATGCAGGAACAGCTGGCTTCACTTGGTTTGCAAGAGTTCGTCCATCACTGGCTGCCTCCCCTGAATGATCAGATTGGTCATGCCTGGATGCAAAGTGAATTGCCCCTGATTCACGAGCATCTTTACAGCGAACAAGTGCAAAACCTGCTCCGTTGCCAGCTGCTGCAATTACTGCATCACCGTACGAACGACCAAAAAAAGGCGCTCCTGGCTACGATTGCGCCTGATACATCCGGTCTTGGTCTTGTCATGCTGGAAATCACGCTCACCGATATGGGATTCAATTGCACCAGTCTTGGTGTTAGCAATCCGCTGAACGACTTACTCGGGTATGCCATACAACACGCTTTCCCCTTGGTCTGTCTGTCATTCAGCATGGCGTGCAAACGCAGTTGTGTCATCAAAGCCATCGCCCAGGCACGCAAAACACTTCCCGAATCCACCCTACTTTTAGTGGGTGGGTCAGCAATCCGCGGCATACCAAGAATCAAGGGCGTTGATTATTTCCTGCATCTGCGCGATGTTTCCAGAATACTGCGTGATGAGGAGCGATGGCACATCCATCGCTCCAACTAGTTTAACGATGCCACACACCTAAACTTCGACATTTTCTGTTTTGAAGGTCTTACTGACGCCCAGCAATCGATTCGACACCAACTTCGATCCAAAGGATTTAAACGGAGAAGGACGATCCACAACCGCAGGTGGTCTGGGCATTGGGATTGTTGATGATAAATCGTGATCCCTGTAAACCTTCGCTATAGTCAACTTCTGAGCCCATAAGATATTGTATGCTCAGACTGTCAACAACCATTTGTACATCGCCGTTGGAGAAGATACTGTCACCCTCACGACTTGACTCATCAAAACTGAATCCATAAGAAAAACCGGCGCAACCACCACCCGTAATATAAACACGCAGCAACAAATCGGGGTTTTCTTCCCCCGCCCGAAGTTTGCGTACTTTTTCAGCCGCACGATCCGTCAGGACCATTCCTGCTGATTCTGACATGGTTTTACCCACCCTCTCAACAATATTCAGGTAATGAGGTTAGCAAATCCCGTCGCTAAATCCTAGTGTTTTAGTATGATTTAGTCTGGAAGTGTACAAAAGGCAATGGCGCGTTCATGCAAACTTCCCATATATAGACGATGCCCCGAGGCACACACACCTGTTACAGCTTGATAACCAGACTGCTCCCAGCACAAGTCCATCACACAAGCCCCCTTAAGGTCATAGGCTTGTACCCAGGCTCTGTTGGAGGGTTTGGGCGAAAGCTTTTCGGGCAAAAGCCCCAGGGCGCGACGCAAGGGAAATGGCGCTTTGCGCAGCCACTCAAGTGTTGGGGGGAGTGTTGATACCAGGGCAACCCAAATCCATCCTCGCACCACATCCCAACTCATATTATCCGGCATGCCTGGCAGATCTGCCCATACCGAGATGGTTTGGGTGCTCAGATCAAAACGCATCAGACGAGCGCGAGCCGTCTCGGCAAACACCAGTGCAGAGCGATCTGGCAACAGCACAACACCATTGGCAAAAGCAAGGTTTTCAGCCAGAACACAAACCTGACCGGCTGCATCGACGTGCGCCAGCAATCCCGTAGGGACATTTTCAATCAAATCCCGGCGATACAAGGCCAGCGGAAAACGCATGCTTGATGCCGTAAAAAAAGCTCCGCCTGCACCATCGGCCACTACATTACTGCAGAACTGCAAGGACTGATTGGTAATCCGATTGACACAGGAGCGAAGCGTGCGCTTTTCATGCTCCAGCCGCAACAGCCCATATGGACTATCGCAGATCCAGAGGCCATTTTGAGTATCAACGTCAAGACCAAGAGGACGGGCCAGCGTTTTGGTCAAGGTTGTCCATCGCCCTGTCTGGGGATCACCACACAGGATGCGGCCGTCCTCAACACCCGTGATGATGTGGCCCTGTTGATCAACCACAACATCCTCAGGGCCTGCGCCGGGCAGTTCCCAGCGCTGCAAGACGGGTTGATGCGGCATGACTTCAGAAGTACCCTTCAGCAAATGCCATCATGGTTTGGGATCCTGCCTTGATGGCCTGCAACCGGCTATCAATTTCAGGAAGCAGACGCTGCATGAAATAATGACCCAATTGCAGCTTGTTGCGATAGAAAAGGTCATCATCCTGATGCGCCAAGGCAACTCGGGCCATCATGCTCCACATGTGGGCATAGGCGACCAACCCAAAGAGGTGCAGATAATCCACAGCAGCTGCATTCGTCGAATCGACATCCTGGGCCGCCTGTTCCAGCAGGACACGCGTTGCCTCTTCAAGGACATTCGCCGCATGCTTGAGGCCACTTGCAAACACTTCAAGCCCGGCACCCAACTCAGCGAATAAAGCCCGCACTTCTTCAAGGTAAATCCTGACCGAGGCCCCTTGGTTGCGAACAACCTTACGGCCGGCAAGATCCATGGCCTGAACACCGTTGGTGCCTTCATAAATCTGAGCAATACGGGTATCTCGAACAAATTGTTCCATGCCCCATTCCCGAATATAGCCATGCCCCCCAAAAACCTGCTGGGCCATGACACAGGCATCAAAACCACGATCGGTAAGAAATGCCTTGGCAATAGGCGTAAACAGGGCCACTTTATCGCTGGCAACCCGGCGAATTTCTTCGGTCATGCCATAACGACTTTCATCTAGGGCTTTGGACACATACATGGCAAAACAACGCGCTGCTTCATTATTCGCACGTACAGTCAAAAGCATACGTCGAACATCCGGATGAACCAGTAAAGGATCGGCCATTTTATCCTTCTGCTGGACACCTCGTGCCGAACGGCCCTGCAAGCGGTCCCGAGCATAGGCGGCAGCATTCTGGTAGGCCACCTCGGAAGCCCCTAATCCCTGCATCCCCATGGAAAGGCGCTCATAGTTCATCATGACAAACATGGCTGCCAAGCCTTCATTGACTTTACCAACCAGCCAACCCTGGGCCCCATCAAAATTCATGACACAGGTTGCTGAGCCTTTGATCCCCATTTTGTGTTCAATGGACCCAACTTTGACGGCATTACGTGCCCCAGGATTACCATCCTTATCTACCAGGAATTTGGGAACCAGGAATAGAGAAATACCCTTGGAACCAGCAGGGGCATCCGGCAACTTGGCCAGAACCAGATGAACAATATTGCCCGCCAGGTCATGTTCACCGCCAGTGATGAAAATTTTGGTTCCCGTAATGAGATAACTTCCATCGGCCTGCGGTTCTGCACGACTGCGAATGATTCCCAGATCCGTACCGGCATGCGGTTCGGTCAAACACATGGTGCCACACCACTCACCCGAATAAATCTTGGGTAGATAAAGTTCCTTGACCTCTTTGCTGGCATGTTGTGATAATGCCAATGCTGCACCAATACCCAATTGGGGATAGAGTGCAAAAGAAGGATTGCAGGCATAAAGGATCTCGTCGGTCATGACGGTCACCATTTTGGGAAAGCCCTGTCCTCCATAGTCAGTTTCCGCACCCAGGCCAATCCAGCCGCCTTCAGCATACTGACGGAATGCTGCCTGAAAGCCATTTGGTGTAAAAACCTTGTCGCCATCAACCCGGCAACCTTCTTCATCACCACTGCGATTGAGTGGCATCACCACTTCTTCATTGAAGCGAGCATTCTCTTCCAGAACAGCATCGACGACTTCCCGATCAATTTCTGAAAAAGCCGGATTGGATGCCCACAACTTATCTGCCTGAAACACTTCAAAGGCAACGAAACGCATATCCCGCAACGGGGCTTTATACACTGGCATAATGTATTCCTCAAAAGCAGATTTTCATTGAATCCACATGCAAAAGCCCGCAGCGCGGGCTTTTGCTCAAAAGTACCACGGCGACGTCAATCAAAACGCCATATGTTCCGCATCAACCTGCATCAATACATCCAGACCACCCTGAATAATCGCCCGGTGGGACTGGGTGCGCGGCAGAATCTTCTTGAAATAGAACTTTGCCGCCTGGATCTTGGCTTGGTAGAACGCTGCATCACCTTCACCTGCGGCCATCTTCTGCTGAGCCACCTGCGCCATCCAAGCCCACAAATAACCCATGGTAATGTAGCCGGAATACATCATATAGTCGACAGCGGCAGCACCAACTTCGTCAGCATTCTGCATGGCGCGCATACCAATTTCGGTGGTCAGGTCACCCCATTCCTTATTCAGACGGTTCAACTCAGCGACAAATTCAGCCATCTGGGGATTTTCCTCATTGGCCTTGCAGAACTTGTGCACAATTTTGGTGAACTGACGCAGCATGGCACCCTGGGTTTGCAACACCTTGCGACCAAGCAGATCTAAAGCCTGAATTTGGGTTGTTCCTTCATAGAGCAGTGCGATACGAGTGTCGCGAACAATCTGCTCCATACCCCATTCTCGAATAAATCCATGACCACCATAGACCTGTACACCATGATTAGCAGCCTCATAACCCACTTCAGTCAGAAAGGCCTTGGCAATCGGAGTCAGGAAGCTCATCAGGTCATCGGCCTGCTTGCGTTCTTCCTCACTAGCCCCCTTGAGAACGATATCGGTCTGGGTTGACAGCCAGTAAACCATGGCACGACCACCCTCAGCAAATACCTTCTGGGTCAACAGCATCTGGCGAACAGCTGGATGAACGATGATGGGATCAGCCTCTTTTTCCGGAGTCTTTGGTCCGGACAGGGAACGCATCGCCAGACGTTCACGCGCGTAGGTCAACGCACCTTGGAACGAACCTTCGGCCGCGCAGACCCCCTGCAAGGCTGTGCCAATACGTGCTGTGTTCATAAACGTGAACATGCAGTTGAGACCACGATTCGGTGGGCCAACCAGGAAGCCCGTTGCCGCGTCAAAGTTCATGACGCAGGTCGCTGAACCCTTGATGCCCATCTTGTGTTCAATAGAACCACATTTCACCCCATTACGCACCCCAACGTTGCCTTGGGCATCGGGCAGAAACTTTGGCACAATGAACAGCGAAATACCTTTCGTACCCTTGGGAGCATCGGGCAGACGAGCCAAAACGATGTGGACAATATTTTCAGCCATATCATGCTCACCGGCCGAGATAAAAATCTTGGTACCGGTGATGGCATAACTACCATCAGCCTGGGGTTCAGCACGGGTGCGAATAATACCGAGATCCGAACCGGCATGAGGTTCCGTCAAACACATGGTGCCCGTCCATTGCCCACTGACCAGTTTGTGCAAATACGTTTCTTTCTGCTCAGCTGAACCATGAGCTTCCAGCGTATTGACCGCACCATGGGAAAGTCCAGGATACATAGCCCAGGACCAATTGGCAGTACCATTAAGTTCACTGATCACAATACCCAAGGATGAAGGCAAACCCTGTCCACCAAACTCGGGTTCGGCATTCAGCGCACCAAAACCAAGCTCAACAAACTTGCTATATGCTTCCTTGAATCCTTTGGGCGTGGTCACGACACCATCTTCAAAGTGACACCCTTCTTCATCACCATTGCGATTAATCGGCGACAATTCGTTTTCAGCAAACTGTGCACCGGCTTCGATGATACTGTCCACCAACTCACGATTGGTTTCAGCATAGGCAGGAATGCCGGCATAATGCTGTTCAACATTGAGTACCTCATGCAAGACAAACTGAATATCACGCAAAGGAGCCTTGTACTGAGTCATGCTGTAACCCTCACTTCAATAGCGGAGAAATCCTGAACACGAACGTGTCGTCCATGGGACAGAACACAACTGCATCATCGTACAGCTATGGTTCTGAAAGTGACTTGATTCTAGGACAGATGAATGCACACTTGTAGCGCAATTTGTGACCAATTGGTTTCTTATTTTGACCCTACCTGCATATTCCTGAAATAATCCACACAGCCCGTGGACAACTGCGTGGAAAACCGCAGAACAACAGAAACATTTATTTGATTTTATTGGTTTATTTTATTATGACGTTTTTTTGACCAAAACAAGCCACAATACATCGTAATCAATGCAATAACCTTGACCACCACTCGCCAAAGACCAGCCTGCCAGTGCTTTCTGCCAACGACGGACGCCCATCAGCCCCGTTGCCGGCTTTTTTTGGGCTCCGGCGCCAAGATCACGCAACAAGGCTAAGGCTTGGCGTGGGTCATCGTCGGCATGTCTTAACCGAGCGTTTCGCTGCTCGACAATCTGCAAACCATGCCGGTGTGCAGCCTCAAGCCATGCCGCTTGAGGAGGCAACGCATTGACCGGAGATCGCAAACCTGCGGACTCCCACCCCCGGCTTAATGCCTGCAAGGAGCCTCGTACGGGCACAGATATGGCCATAAGACCATCACCCCTGAGCACCCGAACCAACTCAGCCAACACCATTGCAGGTTGATCGGTCCATTGCAAGGCAAAATTGCTCAGCACAACGGACAGAGATTCGCTTTGAAAAGGCAGCTGATGCATATCTCCCTGCACCAGCAGACGACTACCTTTCTCGGCAGCAAGGCCAAGCATGCCGGCCGCCAGATCGAAACTGATTACCTGCACTCCGGGCCTGAGAGACGACAGAACCTCAGACACCAACCCAGTTCCTGAACCAACGTCAAGCCAGCATGAAGACTCATCCACAGATTCCGGCAACAGCGGCAGCAGCTCCAGAAAGGCATGACGCTGCAAAACAGAGTACCGATCATAGGCTGTTCCAGCCTGATCAAAGGCATCCCGAACCCTGTGTTGAAACGCAATCATCACGATTCCTCCACGTTCAACCATGTCTGAAGACGACTGGCAGACAGAGGAAGCAGATGTCCAACGCCATCCCATACATCAATATGCCAGTTGGCCGGCCATAGCCGTGCTAATGAGACAGGAACCAGACGATCAGCATTGCCCAGTAACAGCCGACAAGGAACAGGAATATCAGCCAATAACGACCGTGCATCGAACTGCAACCACTCCAGTTGTTCCAACCAAGGTCCGTAAGGCTGACACATCCGGTTCTGGCGAATCTGACGCATCAGGGCCACTGATTGAGCCTCACCAAGGAGTTGCAGGGCAACAAATCGCCACCACTGCTTCTCAGGGGACTGTTTTAAATGTTCTGCAAAATCGGACCACATGGACAAACCCACGCCCGGCCAGTCCGGCGCACCGACGAAACAGGGATTACAGGCAATCAGGGAGATACGCTCAAACCACTCGGGTCGGTCATGGAACATACGCAGAGCAAGGATACCACCCATCGACCAGCCAACTAAATGCAGGGGTTGATGACGCCTGCACATATGGCTCAGCTGATCGAGCTGGCGATCCATGCTGGACTCGCAGAT
>JAJZUM010000119.1 GCA_021848605.1 Pseudomonadota bacterium
TCTAACAATGATACTTGAGCACCCTGGTCCTGCAAACCCTGAACCACATCTCTCATACGCGGTAAATCCGCGGCAACATTCAAGCCACCCTCGGTGGTCAATTCCTCACGACGCTCCGGAACGAGACAGATATGTTGCGGCCTGATTTCGCCCGCAAATCGGATCATAAAAGGTGTCACTGCCATTTCAAGATTCATGCGCGTTTGCAACAGTGGTCGTAAACGACGCACATCATCGTCCTGAATATGACGGCGATCCTCACGCAAATGCAAGGTAATCCCGTCAGCACCTGCAAGTTCAGCCTGCAGTGCTGCATGTACCGGATCGGGATAACGTTCGCCTCGAACCTGGCGCAACGTCGCCACATGGTCAATATTAACCCCCAAAAGCAAACGTTTTGGCATGATATTTCCTTGTATTGCATCGCCTTCAGACTGGCATTCAGACGATATCCTATTATCCTTTATAGAGGAAGCTCAAGTACTGAATCGGGATTGATGGTGAACCGGCACGAAGAACAACAAGACCCTATGCCGCCTGCCCCCGAGGTTTGCAAGGATCGGCAGCAACTTTTATCCGAGTGCCAACGGCGCTGGGGTATTCAGAATCTGAGCATAAGCTATCAACTCCAGCAGGGTACGGGGTTGTCCCAACCCATGGTTTTAGGGGAGTCACTTCCGGGCAGTCTGTCTGTAAACCGACAGCGGGAGCTCGAACTACCTGGGCGCATTAAAGCCAAAGTATGCTGGTCAGGTTCTGAGCTTGCGGATGAACGACTCCATGAGCTGCTCTGGTGTATTCTCGAACTGCATAGTTGTGAACCCGTCGTCGAATCCTCCTGGCATTTTGCGGTCACTGATGTCCTTGAGTGGCTTGACCGACTGGCCTCACTCAATATGGATGACATGGAGCAGGAGGATCTGCTCAGGAGCCTGCTTGCCAACATTCGTCATCTGGTCCAGGCGCGCTATGCTTCACTCGCATTGACACGAAAAGATGGCCAGGCTTATCACTGGCTGCATGACCCCCAAAATGCCGTACGACTCCTGGACACACTGGAGCAACGCCCAAGCCAGGATGCCTGGAGCTGGGCCTGTCCGGAGATGGACCCTCCACTGCATGTCATGCTCTGCCATCTCAATATTGGTCAGGGTCCCTGGCTGCATTGTTTGTTGGCTCGTCCGCTCAGTACCCCTTTTGACCGGGGCGAGCTCAGTATGGTCACCTACCTGGGACGACTATATGCCCACCAGCTGAACTATCGCCAGGTCAAGGAAGATTTGCATCTTTCTGCCCAACTGATGCGCTTTGAACGTGAGGAGCAACTGCGACGTCAACAAAAAATAAGCAGCCTGAAGATCCATATTCAGGATCTTCAGAATGATATGGACTATCTGGTTGACACGCTGAACGAATGGCGAAGTGTTGCCAATGCCCAGTCGCAGCAGGGAGCCTTCAATATGGAACTTGTCAGTCTGGAAGAAGAACTGAACGGCATACGACAACAACTCAGTGACAAACTTCAGGCTATGGGTCTGCAAGTTGAGCAAATTGTTCCAAAATAAGCACCACAGCAATCAGACCAATAAACCCGCTATCACGCCAGCCAGTAATCCTGCCAGATGAGCGGTATTAGCCATCGGCCCGATCCAGGCATCAAGCAAACCGGTCATGCCCAGGATGACACTCACCGCCAGCATCCACCACAAACCCTTTGGCAAGCCAGCATTCATGACCTGCCCCCGCAATCCCTGGCTTGCGAGGTATCCAGCCAATCCTAAAACCACTCCTGATAGCCCAGCAAAGCCAGGCCCAGACCATTCATATTGGGCAATATCCGAGACCAAGGCACACCATAGCCCCAAGAGAATCAGGCGATGACTCCCCTGTGCCATCTCGATGCGGCGTCCAAACTCCCACCACCACAACAAATTAAGTAAAAGATGCCAGCCATTGAGGTGTACCAGAACCGGGGTCAGAAGCCGATACGGAGCCGCCCGCAGATCAACAAGCTGCTCCGGCATCAACAAACGATGCAGTAAAGACGGTTCGATGTACTGAGTCAGCAGGTAAACCAGACAACACACCAGCATCACCAGAGTGGTCACTAAACCCGTTTGCCCCAAGAGTCGCCGCCAATACTGCTGCTCTGCAGCACGATAGACATTTTGAGGCAAAAGCGTGCCACTTTGCCAGGAAGCACGACGAAATTGGGGATGATTGGGATCTTTGAGAAAGGAATCAACTACCGCCTGAGCTTCTTCCAGTTGTGCCGTCTGAATCAGTACGATACGCGCTTGACCGGACCAGCCATTGATTCGGCAGGAAATACCGCGGGCTTGCAAAACATCCCGCAAAACCAGTGCCTGTCTTAGGTCTGACAATCGAGCCAGCTCAATCATGGGAATATTCCTTGACCCACTGTGTCAGGGCTGCCCGACGTGCTGCCGGATGTATATGTTTCAACTCAGCGCAGTCACTGAAAAACTTCTGCAGGTCACCACCGTCATGCTGCAACATCGCCTGAAAAAGTGGCACAAGATCATGGTAATCGGCAGCTGATGCCAAACTGGCATTGTTGGCATGGGCAACAAAAGTAGCAAACTGTTGCAGGGAGGGCTGTTGCCGTGCCTGTTCGAGAAAGCGCGACTGGAGCAGTTGCAATGCCTTATGCTTTTCAAGCTGCATCTGATCGATCGATTCGGCACGACGATAAATGGCAGCCAGGGACTGGCGGGTCTGCATCAACAATTGCATGACCTGATGTTGGGCGTTTTGATGCTCCTGCCACGCCGTCAAATCGAGATGGTAGGCCTCAGCATAGCGCCTTAGACCTTCTTCAGCCACTGCATTGGCAAAGCTCTCATTGAAGGCTGTATCGCCCTTGAAAAACAGTTTCTGATGCGCCAATTCATGAAAAATCAGTTCAGCCATCTCCGGCTCATCCAGATTCAGGAATCCATTCAGGACCGGGTCTCTAAACCATCCCAGTGTTGAATAAGCCTGAACCGGCGCAACATAAACATCCATACCCTGACGTTTGAGTGCAAGAGCATAACGCGTGGCTTTGTTTTGACTGAAAAAACCATGATAATCCAGACATCCAACCAGCGGATAGCACCAGGTTCGCGGTTCAAGAGCATAAGCAGGCGCCGCCATGACAATCCAGGCTACGTAACGGCGACCGACATCCGCATAGGTGTCGTATTCATGTTTGATCGGTAAGTGCAACTGCTCGGATGCAAAAGCGCGTATGCGGGCAACCTGTTGCAAGTGTCGGCGCTGCAGATCGGTAAGCCCGGGGTTATCCAAGGCTTTAGCCAAGGGAACGCGTACCTTCCAGACCGAATACTGCCCCTGAATCCCTTGACCATAGTACCCTACGGTGTCACAGCCAGCCAGAGATACGGCAAGCATAACCAGAAGTACGAAGTGTTTGATCATGGACAGGTATGCCTCCTGGTGATTGATGATGTTCATCAATGTTCCTGTTGTCGTTCCAGTGCCCGGCTATAAAACCAGTTGCGCCGACCACCCCGTATTTCAACAGCAAGATCCACAGCCTGCCGCATGGGCAAAGTCGCCAGAAGGATGTCCAAAACACGCAGATCCTCTTCGCAATCCTGCTGCTCTGCAGCCGAGGCTCCTTCGACAACAAGCACCAATTCACCACGTTGTTGCATGGGGTCAGCATGGACCCATTCGGTCAGAACAGCAAGGTCATCCAGTCTGACGGTTTCAAACTGTTTCGTCAGCTCTCGACATAGACAGACCTTTCTGGAGCCCCAGACATCAAGCATATCCTGCAAACAGGCCGCAACCCGATGGGGCGCCTCGTAAAAAATCATCGTTCGCTCTTCCCGGGCCAGGGAAATCAAACGCTCGCGTCGGCCCGTACTTCGGGCCGGCAAAAAACCCTCAAAAACAAAACGGTCGCTCGCCAATCCGGCAACAGAAAGGGCTGCGACCATGGCGCTGGCGCCTGGAACCGGACTGATTTTGATGCCTTGCTCCTGACAGAGACGAACCAGACGATAGCCCGGGTCACTGATCAACGGCGTACCAGCATCACTGATTAATGCCAGATGTTTGCCATCCTGCAGAAGTTGCAGACAATGAGCCGATTCAGACTGCTCATTATGTTCATGAAGCGCCATCATGGGTGTGTCTATGGCATAATGTTGCAACAATCGGGCAGAATGACGCGTGTCTTCTGCCAGAATACGAAACACCGAGCGCAAGACCGTGCAGGCACGAGGACTGAAATCATCCAGATGGCCAATCGGTGTTGCCACGACATAAAGTACACCCTGATTCATGAGTCACCTGACATGTTCAAGCTTTTCATTTTAGCCTTATTCCTGCTCCGGGTCAGCCTTTATGGATGGGCTGCCCCGAACGAACCAGTCGTTGCGGTACTCATACCCGCAACCGGTTCGCAGTCGCTGGCCCTACAGTCCGGCATTCTGGCACAGTACTACGCCGATTTCCCGAAAAAAACCGTCCAATCCCTGCGTTTTTATGACACCAGCTCCGATTCAGTGACACATCTTTACAGTCGGGCGCTGCATGAACATGCCCGTGCAGTGCTCATTGTGGGCAACGCCGATGGTACTCTGGAACCAGCCAGACCTGTTGTTCCCACACTGGTCCTTCGTGGAACGATTCCTGAGGGCAATCCTGACGTTTGGACGCTTGATGATGACCCACATCCACAAGCAGACCGAATTGTACACAAGCTTGAAACGTTGGGCATGAAAAACATCGCCATCATTACTTCAGCCGAACCTCCTTATAGCCTTATTGGTGGTCTGGTTCAAACCAGTGCCAGCACCATGAATCCTGCCATAACCATCACCGCTGTTGAACTCCATCACGGTCGGCTGACAGACCAGTTGCATGCTGCACTTTACCGTAGTGTCCCCGAACAAGTGCGGGTATCAGTGACCCGCGGACATCGGCATCACCGCCATCACCACGACAAGACGGTTACAGTGATGCGCAGCGAGCCCCGTAACCTTGATGGCATTCTGGTTCTGGTTGATGCCCATACTCTTCCTGCCCTTGCCTGGGCTTTGCGCAGGGAACGTCCGAACATCAAGGTTCTGGCCATGGCCGACGACTGGCCTCAAGGTGCACTCCCCAACGAATGGCAATTGACCGGGCCCATTCAGGGCGCACCTCTGCATCCCGACCCTGTTATGGATACCCTAGTCCACGACAGGCTGCATGATGCCGGCTCAATCCGTCTTGGCGCCGATGCCTACAACCTGCTCGTTCAGCTCATGCATGGAATAGCCAAAGACCAGGATGTAGCAGGACATAGCGGGCTTTTGCATCCAGTCGGTAACCACTGGTGGATTGAACCTTATCCGGGAGATGCTCCATGATGAGTGCGTTGGAACGGGCTGCCTGGTGGTTTGATCAGGTCAGTGAATGCCTGCAACAGAGCTTTTTGAGTCAGGGACAGGTATTGGTAGATGCCGCCGAATGCCTGGCCAACGCCCTGATTCAGGAGCATCGCATCCTGATTTGCGGCAACGGTGGTTCTGCCAGCAATGCCCAGGCGTTCAGCACCATGCTGCTCAATCGCTATCACCGCGAACGCCCTGCCTTGCCCGCCATGCTGCTGACTCCAGATCTGGCAACCTTCAGTGCCATTGTCGGCGAATCGTCCTTTGCGGATGTCTTTGCCCGATCCGTCCGCGCTTTTGGACGAGAAGGCGACATTTTGGTGTGTCTTTCGGCAACAGGACAAGCCAGCAATATCATGCAGGCTATCGAAGCAGCCCATGAGCAGGAAATGCCGGTCATCGCCTTGACCGGCTATGACGGTGGCGACGTGATCCGAATGTTGCGCGCTGAAGATTATTCGATTAATGTTCAGGTTGATCGCCACGCCCTCATTCATAGCACCCATTTGTGTATGCTGCAGTCGCTCGCACATCTGATTGATGATCAGCTCTTTGGTGAAGACGAACTGGAGACTCAACGACCACTGGAGGATGAACAGCTCATGAATGACGGCCCAATGGAGTGGAATCCCTGGGAGCATCATGCCCATGACTGACGAACCTTATATTCTGGTCCTTTACTACAGCCGTCATGGCCACACCCGTACCTTAGCAGGAGCCATCGCCCAAGGCATACGAGCCGCGGGACTGCAAGCCCGTATACGTTCCGTTCCCGTGTTACGCGATAGCGGACAAAGCCCTGCATCTGATCGGGATTTGACCTGCACGCTTGAGGATGTCGAGCATTGTTCAGGACTGGCACTCGGTAGTCCAACCCGGTTTGGACACATGGCAGCAGCTGTACAGTCCTTTGTCGAGAGCTGGTCGCCACTCTGGTTAAAAGGAAGTCTGATTGACAAACCCGCTGTACTGTTTACTTCAAGCCAGTCAGCTCATGGAGGACAGGAATCGACGTTGCTCGGCATGCTCCCAGTGTTGCTGCACCAAGGTATGCTTCTGCTCGGTCTGCCCTATAGTGAGCCCCCGTTGCAGCACAGCCTGCAAGGCGGCAGCCCGTACGGGGCTGGACATATTGCCCAAACAGGCAGCACCGGCCTGCACCGTGACGAAAGAGCTCTGGCTGAGGCTCTGGGACGTCGACTGGGTCGAACCGCTTTGGCGCTGCGCCGTTGAGCCATCAACGGATCGGTCTGGTTCTGGCCGGTGGCCAGGGACAACGATTTGGCGGCGCGGACAAAGGTCTGCAGCTTTTTCAGGGACAGGCCATGGCCATCACCATGTTGCGACGTCTTGAACCGTTCTGCAACAAACTGGTGCTTAATTGCCGAGTTCGTTCACAGTTAGAGTATGCAACACGAATCGAAGAACAATCGTGGTCTGTACCTTGCCAGATCGCTCCCAATCATGACACTGATTTTCTCGGTCCCCTGGCAGGCATTTGTGCATCGCGACCATTCCTGAACGCTGAATGTCTGCTTGTTCCCTGTGACATGCCCACCCTACCGATCAAGACACTTGAGACCTTATGCAGGCAAGGTCTCCTTTATCCTGAAGCGGATGCACTTTATATCCAGCACCAGGGGATTGTGGAACCACTGATCAGCCTGCTACGACCAGCTGCCCTGAACTATATCGTCTCGGCCTTTCAAGATGGCGAACGTTCCATGCGCCGGCTATTGTTCCAACTCGCTTGCGTTGCCGTCGATGTACCGGAAGCGGGGCTATGCAATCTGAATGATCCCCAGATGATCCAGATCAACGAATGGCACTGAGCCAGCACTATCGTACTACTACAATGTTAAGCATAATGGATTGACCCACACCCAGAGGACGAGGGCTTGTCCCCGAACACTTATGACGCGTTGTCTGCTGACCCCTGAAGATATCCCCACCCATTGGTACAACATCGTCGCCGATCTGAACCACCCTCCCTTGCCTTCGCTCGGCGCTGATGGCCAGCCGATGGATCCTGCTAAAATGCTTGCGATTTTTCCGGAAACTGTTCTCGAACAGGAAATGTCCCGACAGCGCTGGATCCCGATTCCCGAGGAAGTTCGTAAGGTCTTAGCCCTTTGGCGACCGAGCCCATTATGTCGTGCAGAACGTCTGGAACAACTTCTGCAAACTCCGGCACGCATTTATTACAAATACGAGGGGGTTTCACCCGCAGGTTCACATAAGCCCAACTCGGCTGTGGCTCAGGCCTGGCTCAATCTCAAGGCTGGAACCAAACGGCTCGTTACTGAAACAGGTGCAGGTCAGTGGGGATCTTCCCTGGCATTTGCCGGACAAATGTTTGGCCTGCCGGTTCGGGTCTACATGGTCAAAGTGTCTTATCATCAAAAGCCTTATCGCCGACTCATGATGCAAACTTGGGGCGCAGAGGTTTTTGCCAGCCCAAGTGTGCATACCGATACCGGCAGACGCTTGCTGGAACTGGATCCTGAATGCCCTGGCAGTCTTGGAATTGCTATTTCAGAAGCCGTTGAGGAAGCTATCCATCATCCTGACAGCAAATATGCGCTGGGTTCGGTTCTGAACCATGTGCTACTGCACCAGACGGTCATCGGTCTCGAAGCCAAAAAACAGTTTATGCAGCTGGGGGATTATCCCGACATGATTTTTGCTCCCTGTGGAGGGGGCTGCAATTTTGCCGGTGTCTGTTTCCCCTTCCTGGGTGATGCCGCCGCCGGGGACGCCCGGGCCCAAAAAATCCGCCATGTTGCGGTTGAACCGATATCCTGCCCAACACTAACACGCGGCGGAGATGCTTGTGATTATG
>JAJZUM010000004.1 GCA_021848605.1 Pseudomonadota bacterium
CACGTGGAGGGTAGTGGTCAGGTCGCCTTGCTGATTGGCGCATGCGTGCAGCCGCGGCATATCGGTGTACTGGGTTATCTGGTTCTGGCATGTAGCAATCTGGCTGACGCCATGTTGGCCTATCAGCGCTATGAGCGTCTCTTCTATGGTCACAATCTTGCTGAAATCCAGATGACTGCTGATGAAGTTGAGATTCGTTGGGCACCTCTTGAATCATCAGATGAGTCATCAGGACGCTGGCACGACAGTTGTGCCATTGCGGCACTTATCACTTTTTTGCGTCGACAGATGCGCGAACCGCCACCACCGGCGTTAGTGGCTTTTTGCTTTGCAGCTCCGGTCACAGAAGAAGAACAGATAGCCTATGAGGTCTTTTTTCAGTGTCCGGTTCGCTTTGCCGATCACTATACCCGAGTGCGTTTCCCGCGCAGTTACTTAACCCTGTCGATGCCACAGTGTGACCCTGGACTTAAGGACTTACTTGATCGACAGGCGCAAGCGCTTCTGCACGCGTTGCCCGACAGTGAGCCTTGGGAACGGGCCTTGCAGCACGTCATGTTGCGCTTGATGCCTGAAGGTCGTACCCAATTACCTGAAGTCGCCCATTCATTGCATGTCTCGGTTCGTTCCCTGCAGCGACGCCTCGAACAACGTGGTATGACTTGGCAGCAGTTGCTTGACCGGACCCGATCACACCTGGCCCAACAGTATTTGCAGGATGCTTCGCTGTCACTTGCTGAAATTGCTCATCTGCTTGGCTACAGTGAGCAAAGTGCCATGACCCGGGCCTTTGTTCGCTGGACGGGCAGCACACCAGCCCAGGCCCGCAAGTCCTTTCGCCAAACGGTTTATCGTCGCGGCTGACACCCGACCTGAGTGCCTAAACTTTGTTCCAGCGTATCGATGGACCAGATTGTCTCGGTACCATCGCGGCGATTTTTGTATTCGATCTGGCCTTCATCCAGCCCCTTTTCGCCGAGCACCAGTCGGTGTGGTATTCCGAGCAGTTCGGCATCGGCGAACTTGACGCCCGGGCGTTCGTTGCGATCATCCAGCAAAACATCATATCCTGCGGTACGAAGACGTTCATAGAGTTCAATAGCAGCACGCTGGATGCGTGGTGATTTGTTCCAGTTCATCGGAATCAGTACGATCTGGAATGGGGCCAATGATTCAGGCCAAATGATCCCTTGTTCATCATGATTCTGTTCAATGGCAGCGGCAACCACCCGGGTTACGCCAATGCCGTAGCATCCCATGGTAAGGGTCAGGGGCCGACCATCTTCGCCCAAGACTTCAGCACCCAAGGCTGCACTGTATTTTTGGCCAAGCTGAAAAATATGACCGACTTCTATGCCACGTTTTAGCATCAGTTTTCCATGTCCATCTGGGGATGGATCGCCTTCCACGACATCGCGAAGATCAGTACATCGTCCCGCAGGAACATCTTTTTCCCAATTGACACCACAAAAATGGAACTCAGCACGATTGGCGCCACAAATAAAATCAACAGCATGGGCTGCGGCATGATCTACCCAAATGGGCAGGTTGAGACCGACCGGACCCAGAGTGCCAACGCCGCAACCGACCGCCTGCATCACCTCTGCCTCGGATGCCAAGGTTAGGGGAGCGGCAACATCCGGTAATTTGGCGGCCTTGATTTCGTTCAGGGTGTGATCGCCGCGCAGAATCAACGCCACCCATGTCGGCTTGCCTTCAGAATCGGGTTTACCACGTACAATCAATGTTTTGAGAACACGGTCTGCTGTGCATTGCAGTTGTGTGCAGACATCTTCAATGCTATGCGCTTTACCTGTGTGAACTTCATGGCAATCCTGTTGCGCCTGTGCTCTGGGTTGTTGGGGTGGCAAGGCTTCGGCCATTTCAATATTAGCCGCGTAGTTTGATTGGTCGGAAAAAGCAATCACATCCTCACCACTGTTGGCAAGAACATGAAACTCGTGCGAACCCTGGCCACCAATTGAGCCGGTATCCGCCAGAACGGCACGAAAATCCAGCCCTAAACGACCGAAAATGCGTTGATAGGTCGCATACATCGTGTCGTAGGTTTGCTGCAGTGAATCCTGGTTGAGATGAAAGGAATAAGCATCCTTCATAATAAACTCACGTGAACGCATCACCCCGAAGCGGGGCCGGACTTCATCGCGAAACTTGGTCTGAATCTGATAAAAGTTCAGAGGCAGTTGGCGATAGGAACGAATCTCCCGGCGAACCAGATCCGTAATAACTTCTTCATGGGTTGGACCGAGGACGAATGGACGCTGATGGCGGTCGGCAAAGCGCAATAGCTCCGGTCCATAATGGATGTAACGTCCTGATTCATCCCAGAGCTCAGCGGGCTGAGTGACCGGCATCAACAATTCGAGCGCGCCACTTCGATCCATCTCATCGCGAATGATTTGTTCGACTCGGCGCAGGACACGCAGGCCGGTGGGCAACCAACTGTAGAGTCCGGAAGCAAGTTTGCGAATCATGCCGGCACGCAGCATCAGCTGATGACTGATGACCTCGGCATCGGCTGGAATATCACGAAGTGTTGCAAGGGGATAACTGCTGGCGCGCATAGATAAACCTCTATGTGTCATTCAATTCGGATGGGGCATTGTAGAAGGATTGCAGGCAACAGACCAGAGGGTTAGGTGTTCTTAGGATTTAGGGATGGGTCAGCAACGCGAAGGTTGTCAGCGAGACGTTGGTCTGAACCTCCAATGTGGGCAGTCCACCAGTAGCGCAGAAAACTTAGCAATTGGTGTGCCGATTCATCAGGCTTTGACTGGGCCAGCAGTTCAAGGTCAGAAACCCTTTTGCGGTAATACTCGTGTTCCCCAGCATGCATGAGCCAGTTCGTTTAACGATGGATTCCCGATTTCTCGGCAAGATTTTCTTCGGTACGAAAATGAAACTCCGCATAGTTCTGAAAATCAGCCAGCATAGCCGATGCTTTCTGGAGTGGATGGTCCAGCAATCCCTCGACAAGATGAAGATTCAGCATCTCGATCAGGCGACGGTGCTGTTGATCGATCAGCTCGATTCCGGTGTTGTACGATTCATTCCAACTGATCGGTTCCATGTGCATTTCCAAGAAGGTAGGGGGCTCGTTCCGCCAACCAGGTGGCAAGCTGTCGGTCAGTATGCTGAATATGCTGTATTAACCAGTCACCGAGATATTGGCCGATCTCGCTGGCGGATACCCGGGATCCGGACATGAACGTCTCCATCATGCCGGTTACATCGGCCAGAAAGCGTTCATGCTGGGCAAGATGTCCGGCATCCTGGGGGTAAGCGTATTCCTCCATCAGACGTTCTTCTGTCCCAAAATGGTACATGGTATAGGCAACCATTTCGTCAAGCGCTTGTTCAACTAATGAGGATTCGCGTTCCGGATGGCGATCAACCGACTGCAGATGCTGAATAAGTGTGATGAGTTTGCGATGCTGTTCATCAATCTCGGCAATTCCTACAGCTAAGGAGCCGTTCCATTCGATCATGGCAGTCATTGCAAGCCTTTCATGCGGGGAGAAGATACCAACAGCATAAACCCGACTGGCAGGATTCGCCAGCCAGTCGGATAACTGGTAAACCGATTCAATGGGGTCAAACGGGTAACAGAGTTTCCAGGGAAGCATCACCTAGTTTGTGCGACAGAACCGAACGATAAAATTCCACCGACTTTCGAATGACTTCACGATGCTCAAGATCAATGGTAATCATATGATAGCTGTTGGGTAGTTCTACGAACTCGACCGGACCGCGTACCCGGCGTTGAACCAGTCGGGCATTGCTGATGTCTGCAACATCATCATGACGGGCATGCATGATCAGACAGGGCGCTTTAACCCTGGGTAAATCGGCTTTGAGCTGGTCGGCGATCGTCAACATATCAGCCAGTGACGGGTAAGGATTTCCAGCCAGTCCAGCCTCGGTACTCGCACCGCTAAACATGCTGGCCGCCACCAGGGCACGGAGTCGTTCATCCTTAAGACCATAAGGTGGCTCTTCATTGAAGCGACGATCCTGCAAAATGTTGAGTTTTTTGACCAAAGGCAAAAGAACATGCATGTAGCGGGCGTAGAGGGGAATGCTCCAGCCATCGTAGCGAAAGGTTGGACCATAAACACCAACAGCTGTGACCCGTTCCGGGAAATTGGCAGCATAACGCAGCGCCAGCAATGCCCCCATGGACAAGCCCCCAACAATGAGATGGTCCACTTCAGCACTTAGCCGATCAGCAGCCATTTCCACACTCCTGATCCAGTCAGCACCTCCGGTGGCAAGCAGATCAGATTCATCACCACAATGTCCAGCCAGTTGCATCCCATAAACAGTAAAACCGGCCCGGTTTAACCCTCGTCCCAGAAATCGCATTTCTTTGGGTGTGCCGGTCAGTCCGTGAATCAACAAAATTCCAACCCGACCGCCCTGCAGGAAAAACTCAGCCGATTGAATCATGCCAGGGCTCCCTGAACGTGACGCAGAGGTATCCAGTTCTCCAGCAAGGCGATTGCCTGCCGGAAATCCGGCATGGGATGATGCGGCAACGCATGCGTTTGACAGTACTCGAGCAGACGATCTTTGGCAAAAACCCACTGCGCTTCTTCACTGACGCAAAAATCCGACGAACCATCACCGATATAAAGAACCTTTTGGCCAAGCTGCCGGCGCTGCTCCAGGCGTGCACATTTGCAGTTGCCACTGGCCTTGCTGCAGTCTGGATTGGCATAGGGGAACTCGAGCGACCAGCGGCGATTGCCCTGATAGCGCAAGTGATTGGCAGCGATTCCGAGATGTCCGAGGCCATGACGCTTGAGAATCCGGGCAATGCCGTAGTCAAGTCCATCACTGACGACACGGACACTGATCTGGCGCTGCGTGCAGGCATCGACAAAATGGGCAAAAAATGGATCTACCGGCACCTGATCCAGCACGTTATCAAGCTCCGCTGGAGTAGCACGCAGCAGTGCAATCTGGCCCTGGAGACATTGCCGGGAGCCGATACGACCTGCTTCCCAGTCCGCTTCAAGGACATCAGAGCCTGGCAAGGCAAAATGTTCCAGCAAAGCATCCGTTACATCATAACGGCTGATCGTGCCATCAAAATCGGTCAGCACCGTCCAGTTATGTCCACGTGGGGCGCGTTTAGAGTTGGGATGATAAACATGCACGCTCATAGAAAATTTACCCGTACGGTTTGGCCAATATGAAAAGTTGAATGTGCATCAGCCCACTGCTGGGGATCGAGGGCAAGATAGCAGGGAAAGTCGTTGGACATCTGGGCATTATCAGCCAGACGGCTGCGTTCCATGGTGGCGCCCACATAAATAACATGTGCTTTGAATACCTGGGCACTGTCAATGGTTTCAAGGTGAACCTGGGCTTGTTCACCCGCGTGTATTCGATTGATGAAGGCTTCATTGACCTCAGCATGAATGACCAGGCTGTGATGGGGAATCATGCGGATCAACTCGGTATCAGACTTCTGAACCCAGTTACCAACCTGAACATGAATCTGATCAATCCGTCCGGCAAGCGGTGCGCGCAGCGTCAAGCGGCTAATCTCAGCCTGCAGGAGCTGCGTTTTACCTAACAGTTGCTCGAGGCTGAGGGCGTTATTTTGCTTCTGCTGCTTTGCCGTCAATAAGACCGCTTGCGCATCATCAACCGCCGATGCAGAGCCAACTCCCTGACGCAAAGCTTGTTTCTGAACATCGAAACGATGTTGCAGCAGCGCAATTTGCTGATCCATAAGACGTTGCTGAGTCTGGTAAATTTTTTGCTCCTGCCTGGTATTTTGTAGCTGCACAAGCAGGTCATGATTAGCAATTGTGAGCAGTATTTGCCCAGCGGTAACCAGACTGCCGGGTTTGACATCGATGTGTTGCACCTGGCCTGAAATGAGGGCAGGCAAGGCAAGTAGACCACCTTCGATTTCAATGATGCCCCGGGCCGAAGCCTGTACAGTACTGGCGGCAAATACTGCATTGCTAGATGCCGTGGACGAAGATTTTTGACTACATCCGTATAGGGCGAACATGGCCAGGATGCAACCAAGCCAGACTTTATAGATGCTCATATGAAGTCTCCAACTCATGATTGTTGGTGGCAACATCGCGGCGCCAATCGCGTTGAATGCATCCATCTTCCATGGATAAAACCCGGTCGGCATGTCGAATCAGGCGAGGGTCATGACTGACACACAGAACCGTATTGCGGTGTACATGAGCAATACGGTGCAATAAATCAATGATTTGTTGCCCATTCATGCCGTCAAGGGAACTCGTTGGCTCATCAGCAAACAGGAGTTCGGGTTCCTTGGCAATGGCTCGGGCGATGGCCACACGCTGTTTTTCTCCACCGGAAAGTTCGGCAGGGCGCTGGTGCATACGTTGTTCAAGACCGACTTCTTCGAGGGCAGCACGCGCACGACGACGGATCTCGCTACGACTGAGCTTGAGATAAACCAGCGGCAGTTCGACTTGTTCCAGGGCAGTTAGTGCCGGAAATAGATTGAAACCCTGAAAGATAAAGCCGGTGTGATGCAGCCGGAAATGCTCACGTTCGCGACGTGAGAGTGAATGAATAGGTTGGGCAAGAGCACTAACTTCACCACGATCAGCATGTTGGAGGGCACTAATAATGGATAAGAGCGTACTTTTACCACAACCGGAAGGACCCACAATCAAGGTCAGTTCGGCTGGAAACACACTCAGACTGAGGTCTTGCAGAACTTCAACACGAACCACACCCGACACAAAGGACTTGTGTATACGGTGCGCTTGCAAGGTGGCTGTTGAGTCGTTTCGATTCATGTGAGCCCCCTAACGCAACAGTCGGGCAGGATCTGCCCGCATCAGGCCACGCATGGCGAGCAACCCTGATACCAGGGCCAGCAAGAGTACCAGCATGGCACATCCCAAGGCGACCTGTAGATTCATTTCAACAGGAACATCATGCCAGCGCGCCACAAAAAACAAGACACTTGCCAGAATGCTACCGAGTAACAAGCCAATCCCACCAACCCAAAGGCTTTGCTCAAAGACCAGAAGACGTAGTGCCCCCATGCTAGCGCCCAGAGCATTCAGAGTGGCATATTCACGGCTGGCGCTGATCACAATTGCAGTTAAGGACTGGCTGGCAATGACGGCACAGACCACAAAAACAATGGATGCCAGAAATAGAACAGCGACTCCTGCACCCGTATCGAGCAGCCAGAACATTTGTGACCGGTGGGCAAACGTACGGGCGGCCCATGCGGCGTGGGGCCCGAAACTGGCCAGTCGACGATTCAGCTCGGACAAGAGATGTCCGAGCAGCTGAGGGTTGTGCAGATGACCAAGAATATAGGTTGAGTTGTTCAGTAGGGTAGGATCATTAGCCAACCATCGGGTTGTTTCCAGTGAGGCAAGGATATTAACACCACCAAGCGCACGTAGGCCATGCACCATGGCGACGATATGTACAGGATGCTGGTTGATCCATCCCAGTCCTCCTGATGATGCAGCCAGTTCGTCAAGGTCGGCCCGGTCTACAATGATGGCTCCAGGTTCGGTCAGCAGACTGCGCAGGGCTGGATTCAGGATCTGGTCAAAAAGCAGGCCATGAACAGTCGGGTTCAAACCAATGACCGAAATGGATACTCCGCCTCGGCGAGACCGCCAGTCAGCATCAAGCCAAAGCATGGGTTCTACCGCATCGACTCCTGGCAATGTTCGAACCCAGTCCATCAGGTCGTTGCTGATGTTACGGCCAAGATTGACGCTTTGTGTTCCTGGGTATCCGAGCCAGAAATTGGCACTGGATTGGTTGATGTAGACCGATGCACTGCCAAAGATGCCAAGCACAAGTCCTGCCTGAGCAACCAACAGTAGACCGGCAAAGGCAATGGCCATGATAGCGGGAAAAAAACGATTCCACTCGCGTAGCAGAGTCTTGCGGGCCAGGGTGCTCATGAATGTGCATCCCCGGAGGCAGGTAAAATTGCCTTCGTCCCTGTCCATGCCAGTTGTTTGTAGAGCGCTACCCAGCTCAGTGCTGCCTGGGTTTGGGTCTGAAGCATCGCCTGTTTGTTCTGAAGCGATTGCAGTTGTGTCGCGAACAGAACGGAGGGGGCCGTCAAACCCAGTCTGAGCTGTTGCTGCTGCAGTTCGAATATGTCTTTCAGTTGTCGGTCATGCCGCTGGAATAGGCTCAGGATTGCCAAGTCTGATTTAAAATTGTCAATGATATCACGCGTTTTTCGGTAGGCAGCGATGACGGCAGACTGATAATCATAGATGGCGGCTTTGAGTTGGTGTTGTTGGGCTTGCAGGTGCTTCAGTCGACGTTCAAAATCAAAAATCGGTACGTCTATATTTGGTCCAAAAGTCGGGGTACCATTAAGTTCGCCAAATTTACCAAGTCGGTTTTGTGTGACGTTTTCAGCATAAAGATAACCGACGCTGATGTTGATGCTGGGATAAAGAGCGGCTCTGGCCAGACCTTGTTGACCGGCTGCCTCAAGCAGATTGGCCTGAGCCTGCAAAACATCGGGTTCTTCGCTGAGCAGGTTGAGTGGTAGAGCGGGTAGACGCAATTCGGGCAAGATTTGCGGCGAAGGTGGCATCGCAGCAATCCGGGCCGTACTGAGTCCGGTCAAAAGCGCAAGACGCCAGCGGTTACGATTCAAAGCCTGTTGGGTATTCAGTTGCTGTTGTTCAATCTTGAAGCGTTCCTGGCTCAATGTTGTGGAATCCAGTGGGGGGATCAGTCCCAGCTGCGCTTGGCTTTTAAGCATGTGTTCTTGCTGTTGCAAAAGATGATTTTGCTGGTCTAAAAGAACAGATTTCTGGCGTAATGACTGTTCTTCAAGATAAGCGCGCAGGACTTCCGCAGTCAGGCTGAAAAAAGTCGCACGTGCCAGCGTCGTATCGTGCTGAAGCGCTCCACGTGCCAGCAGCCGATTGCTGGCCTTGCGACCATAAAGATCAAGCTCCCATGTGGCATCAAATCCAAATTGGAGGTAATTATCGATACCGTTCGGAGCGAGTACCGTTTCGGTGACTCCGTGTAATTCCGGCAGGTAACTGCGGTCAACGCTGCCCACTTCACTGCGGCCAGCCTGAATCTCTTCCAGCCGAGCCTTCCATCCAGGATTGTTGTGTAGGGCAGCCCTGAGTAGAAAATCTATAGATTTGTCCTGCCAAGGTGACCACCAATCAGTCATCTGATGGAGCGGTTTTGGTGAATCTGTTTGCGGCAGAGCCGGCAATACTGGTTGGATTGGCTTGGGTTCAGGCACACCCATGCAGCCACCCAACATCACGATGGTCAATAACACGTTCCAAAAAAGAGCATGCCCGAAGAATAGTTTCACATCTGGCCCAGCTTTTCATAATGACACATGTTTACAAATCATGCTTGGAAAATCGTTGATGAATTATGGAGATTTTGTGGAGAGAAAAGTCTTCTTGTCCCAAACATGGTTATGGCTTTTGCTTCAGACGATATGAGAGAACTCTCTGAGTCTGATCGGTCTGTAAAGGCCGTATTCTTTTCGTTCGACGAGAATTATACTCGGTCATCATATAAGAATTGATTGGGGTAATGCGTATGCAGTTTCAGGGTACTGACCGATATATAGCCACCGATGATCTGCGCCTTGCCGTACAGGCTTCCATGACCTTGCAGCGTCCATTGCTGATCAAAGGGGAGCCAGGCACGGGCAAGACCCTTTTGGCTGAAGAAGTGGCACGTTTTTTCAACATGCCGTTAATTTCCTGGCACATCAAATCAACAACCAAGGCCCAGCAGGGTCTTTATGAGTATGATGCTGTATCGCGTTTGCGTGATTCCCAGCTTGGTGACGCTCGGGTGCACGATATTCGTAACTATATCAAGCGGGGTAAGCTCTGGGAGGCCTTTGCTGCTCCAGAGCGTTCGGTGCTGCTGATTGACGAAATTGACAAGGCAGATATTGAGTTTCCCAATGACTTGCTGCTCGAACTTGATCGTATGGAGTTCTATGTCTACGAGTTGCAGGAGACAATTCGGGCCGTGCATCGTCCTGTTGTGATTATTACTTCCAATAATGAAAAAGAGTTGCCCGATGCATTCTTGCGTCGCTGTTTTTTTCATTACATCCGTTTTCCGGATGCTGATACCCTCAAGGCCATTATTGAGGTGCATTTCCCAGGATTGAAATCCAGTCTGGTACAGGAAGCCCTGGAAATCTTTTTTGCCATTCGTCAGGTACCCGGTCTGAAGAAAAAACCATCGACTTCGGAATTGCTTGATTGGCTGAAACTACTGATGGCTGATGATTTGCCTGAAGACATTCTGCGTCAGCGTGATCACCGCCATAGTGTGCCACCGCTTTATGGAGCGCTGTTGAAAAGTGAGGCGGACGTTCATTTGCTTGAACGGTTGGCGTTCATGAACCGGCGCAACGGGTAAGCTCCATGCTGGTCGGCCTGTTTGAGACTTTGCGAGCCTACCGGGTACCCGCAACGTTACCTGAACTGATGGATCTGCTCACGCTACTCCGTTCCGGTCTGGTTTTTGCCGATATGGATGGTTTTTATCAGTTATGCCGGGCCACTCTGGTCAAAGACGAGCGCTTTTATGACCGATTTGATCAAGCTTGGGCCCACTATTTTGAAGGTCTTGATCAGCTTCCTGATTGGAACGCTTCGATTCCAGAAGAGTGGTTGCGCAAGGAAATGGAAAAATGGCTTAATCCCGAGGACTGGGAAAAACTGCAAGGGCTGGGTTCGCTTGAGGCTTTGATGGAGAAATTTCGGGAACGTCTTGCTGAACAGAAGGAGCGGCATCAGGGCGGCAATCGCTGGGTCGGTACAGGTGGGACATCTCCGTTTGGCGCTTATGGTGCCCATCCTGAAGGTATTCGACTGGCTGGTCCCTCACGTCAACGCCGAGCTGTGAAAGTCTGGGAGCGTCGTGACTTCCGTAATCTTGATGAAGATGAAGCGCTGGCACCCCGAAATATGCAAGTTGCACTACGCAAGCTTCGGCGCCTGACCCGGCAGGGAAACGATCTTGAACTGGATATTGATGGTACGATCCAGGGTACTGCACATCAAGGCGGCATGCTTGATTTGCGTATGGTGCCGGAGCGTAAAAACAAGGTCAATGTATTGCTTTTTCTTGATATTGGCGGCTCCATGGATGCTCATATTACGGTTTGTGAGCATCTGTTTAAAGCTGCCCGTAGTGAGTTTAAACATCTGGAATATTTTTACTTTCATAATTTTATTTACGAATCGGTCTGGCGCAACAATGAGCGGCGCTGGTCCGAGCGAGAGTCACTCTGGCAGATACTCAATACTTATGGGCCTGATTATAAGGTTATTTTTGTTGGTGATGCTGCCATGTCTCCTTACGAGATTGATTCGCCAGGAGGCTCTGTCGAACATTTTAATGAAGAAGCCGGGGCCGTGTGGTTTAACCGGATTCGTCAGCACTTTCGGCGGGTGATCTGGCTGAATCCAGAGCCCAGGCAATCCTGGGCCATGACACGTTCAACCCAAAGAGTTCTGCAGTTGATCGAGCAAAACATGTTTGAACTGAATCTTGCAGGCCTTGAAGAAGCTATGCGGGTCTTAACCCGCTAGCGTTCAGGCAAGGTAATGTTCAGTTCCAGAACTGAGCAGTTTCCTTGATTGGCCATCTCAACCTGAACTTGCTCCTCGTTGATTGGGACGTACTTACGTATGACTTCAAGGATATCGCGCTGTAATGCTGGCATGTATTCAGGTTGACCGCGCTGTTTTCGCTCAGTTGCCACAATAATCTGCAAGCGCTCCTTGGCAACTGAAGCACTGGCGGTTTTTTTGCGTTCGCGCAGGAAATCAAAGAGGTTCATTGACGCCCCCCGCCAAACAGTCGGTTGAAAATGCCTTTCTTTTCCAGATCCAGGAAACGATGGGGCAACGAGCGTCCCAGCAGTCGTTCTACCGCATCGGCATAAGCCTGACCAGCGGTGCTTTCCTCATCAAGAATGACGGGTATGCCAGAGTTGGATGCACGCAGAACCGCCTGAGATTCCGGAATAACACCAAGCAACTTGATCGACAGGATATCCTCGACATCCTGGACCGAGAGCATGTCACCACGTTGGACCCGTTCGGCACTGTAACGCGTCAGCAGCAGGTGTTGTTTCACCGAGTCGCGGTTTTCTTCGGCGCGTCGGGACTTACTGGCTAGCAGACCCAGCATGCGGTCCGAGTCACGAACAGAGGAAACTTCCGGATTGGTGACCACGATGGCTTCATCGGCAAAATACATGGCCAAATGGGCACCTTTTTCAATGCCTGCTGGAGAATCGCAGATGATATATTCAAAATTCTGAGCCAACTCATTCAAGACCCGCTCAACACCTTCCTGGGTGAGCGCATCTTTGTCACGTGTCTGGCTCGCCGCCAGGATGGAAAGGTTCTCAAAGCGCTTGTCTTTGATCAGCGCCTGATTTAACTGAGCTTCAGAGCGAATAACATTAATAAGATCAAAAACTACCCGCCTTTCACAGCCCATAATCAAATCAAGGTTGCGTAATCCTACGTCAAAATCAATCACGACGGTCTTAAAACCACGTTGTGCCAGACCCGTTGCAACCGCTGCGCTGGTGGTGGTTTTTCCAACTCCACCCTTACCTGAAGTCACTACAATAATCTTTGCCAAGATGCCGATCCTTCTCGTTGACTGTGTCAATACAAAAGCAAAATTGTCGACTAAAGTGGCTCAATGTGCAACTGTGTTTCGTGCAATGATATTTGTACTGACTGTTGCGCCAGTGGGTGTTGTGCCAGTGACTCGGCAATCAGGTAATGTCCGGCAATGGAAATGAGCTCGGCATCCAGTTGCCGGCAGAAAATCTGGGCTGTTGTATCACCCTGGACACCGGCAAGTGCCCTGCCACGCAAAGAGCCATAAACGTGAATATGACCATCAGCCAGAATTTCAGCGCCGGCACTAACGGTTGCTGTGATAACCAGATCCGTACCCTCCGCATAGATTTGCTGACCGGCACGAACCGGAGTGTGAATCACGACTGGGCGACGAATCGCCGGGGGCTGGGGTTCCTGGGCGCGCTTCTGATGAAACCGGGTTGCAGGCAGACGGAGCAGCCCCAGCTTCTGGACAGCCTCGATGTCACAAGCTCGGTCACAGGCTACTCCAAGAATATGTAGCCGGGCTTGTTGCAGTGTTTGAGTTATTTTTTCAAGATCGATAGGGTCTTGCTCCTCGCCCAGTTTTTCAAGGCTGAGAATCACTCCGGTATCCTGAAACATATGTGGCGCCTGACTAACTTTTTCCAGCAACTGGCGACAGACTTCTTCCGTCTGGATAGTGAGAACTTCCAGCACCAGTGAATTGAGGGAGGCAGGGCGAATGGTCAAAGAACTCATGAAATCTCTTCAGATGAATTGACAATGCGCCTATGGTAGCAAGAACCTATTGAATCTTCCATGATAATTCCTTTAACCCTATGGGTACTATGGGTCAAATATCAGTAATTTTATTGTGGCTTTATTTGCGATATTTGATCCATAATTGAATCAGTAGATGGGATAGGGCATGAGTTTGAAACGACTACGATGTTTTTCACGGATCTTTAGGCAATTCCACTGGCTGCTGATATGGGGTCTCCTTGGTTGTCGTGGGGCCATGGCTGCCACGAATACCACGAATGATAGTGGTTTGGACCTGGTTTCGGAGCTTGGTCATGTCGTGTATGTTGATTTCTGGGCTTCGTGGTGCGGTCCGTGCCGCCAGTCGTTCCCCTGGATGAACCAGATGCAGCAGCGCTATGGAGGTCAGGGTCTTGTTATTCTGGCCGTCAATGTTGATGAACAGCATGAAGATGCCCTGAACTTTCTGCAGCAACATCCAGCTGGTTTTCGGGTCATTTATGACCCAAAAGGTCTATTAGCCAGTCACTATGCGATCCCCGGCATGCCCACCACTCTTGTTTTTGATCGAAAAGGACATTTGGTTGAACAGCGCTCAGGATTCCGAATTGCCGATGAATCGCATTATGAACAAGCTCTACAGGCTATTCTGACTCGTCCCTGAACAGGAGTCACTCCATGCTGAAAATATTAGCCATGTCGGGACTTGTGCTGGCGTTGGCGGGCTGCACTCATCTTGGGGTCAAGCCTTGGCAACGGGGATTGATGGCCCGGGCGGACATGCAAGTTGATCGTGATCCGGTAGAAACTTCAATCGATGATCATATCTATTTTAGCAAAGAAGCATCCAGCGGTGGTCGAAGTTTTGGTGGGGGCGGATGTGGTTGCAATTGATCAGGTTTTTGCACGATGAATTTTAACAGCAGGGATCGGTTGGCTTTAGCGAGTTGTTTGCTGGTAACCGGAATGACGGTACAGGCAGATTGGTCTGCGGATGATTCCGGGGATTCAGCAATGACTTCAAGTTCTGCGCCTTCATCGGCTGATCTGGGTGCATTGTACTATCAGGAAGATGCCCATCGTGTTCAAGTCGCTGAGGGTGTTGTTGCCTTGCATAATGTTCAGACGGATGAGAGTAGCTGGGATCTGCGTTTGACCATCGATGCGCTCAGTGGTGGCTCACCCAATGGTGCATTGCCGAGCCGACAGGTACAAACCTTCGCTAATCCATCCGGTCACACGCTGCAAGCGACCCAGGTGGTTCAGACGGCTCCGGGTGTTCAGACTTGTACCACCGCCTCTGGAGTTGCTTATGTCTGTGGGGCAACTGCGGGTGGCTCCTCGGTGATTGGCAATTCTTCTTTGTATCAGGTTCCGGCTGGCAGTCTGCCTCTGGACGGCAGTTTGTAGTGGTCAAGTAATTTCGGACACTCCGATAGGATGATTTGTGGTTTTGATGGCTTCATAGACGGTTGGTGGCATATATCCCAAGGTTGAATGCATTCGCTTCGTGTTGTAGAACGCCACGATATATTCAGTAATATCTCGAATAGCTTCTCCGTGGTTGGCATAATCTTGTTGCCAAACACGCTCCATTTTCAGATTTAAGAAGAAACGTTCCATGACTGCATTATCCCAGCAGTTGCCTTTGCGGCTCATGCTCCCGATCAAACCATGTTTATTCAGTAATTGAATATGCTGATCACTTGCGTACTGGCTGCCTTGATCAGAATGTACAATAAGGCCCGGTGAAGGATTTCGCTGCATGATCGCCATCTGTAGGGCCGAGCAGACGAGTTCGGCCGGCATCGTTGGAGCCATGGCCCAACCGACTACCTTGCGCGAATATAAATCCAGAACAACAGCCAGATACAACCAGCCTGAGCGAGTTCGAACATAAGTGAGATCAGACACCCAGGCCTGATCCGGTTGGTCAGGATTAAATTGCCTGGCCAGCACATTGTCAAACACGGGTAAGTTATGGCGACTATCTGTCGTATGCACGAATTTACGCTTCCACACGGGCTTCAGACCCTGCTCGCGCATGAGACGTCGTACTCGATAACGTCCTATCAAAATGCCTCGCTCCTGAAGTGCCACCTTCAATCGACGGCTTCCGTAGCTTTTTCCGCTAGCCATAAACAAAGCCCTGAGTTGAATCGATGTTGCACAAACCGTCATGGAACCCAATCTACGCCGCGCGGCATAATAGCCTGAGCGACTGACCCCTAAGACACGGCATGCCGACAGCACAGAAATGGCCTCCTTTTCCAGTAACGAGATGAGGTGATAAGTTATCTCAGTTCGCGGGCAAAGAAGGCCGACGCTTTTTTTAGTATTTCATTATCCTGTCGTAATTGGCGATTCTCAGACTCAAGCAGCCGAATACGTTGCTGCTCTTCAGTTAACGGCTTTCCTATACCTGGTTTCCCTTGAAGCTCAGCCTGATATTGCACAACCCAACGTCTAAGGGCCGATTCACTAATCGTCAGGTTCTTACTCACCTGGGAGACAGATAGGCCCTGATCCAGGATCATTCGGACAACTTCAATTTTATAACTAGCATCATATAAACGTTTTTGCTGACTCATGTCTAATCCTCTTGAGTGGTTATTATCCTCCTATCAAGGTGTCCACGGAAATTAGACCACTACAGTTTTCATGATCGGCGTGAAGCGATTGATCTGTCCTATGCGTCCCCATCCGGTGATACCTAGCACTGGAATACAGGAGGTGCCTATTCCCATGAGATGGATTTTCAGTCCATGTCCGTTCAGGGCTCGGTTGCGCAAGACTTCAATCAGAAAAACACCACGCTTGCGCTTGGGGTAAATCTGGAACACGACACCAATAATCCTGTCGGGGGGACTCCGCAACCGCTCAGCAACTATAGCCTGTTTGAAAAAACCAGTAACTCAAGCAAAAACCTGGCAGACGTCTTGCTGGGGCTGACCCAGATTATGACCGAGCGCTGGCTGACCGCAATTAATATTTCTGGAGAACAGTCCCACGGTTACATGAATGATCCCTACAAGATTGTTTCCGGCCTGGATGCTCAAGGCAATGTTGTCGGTTATATCTATGAAAACCGGCCAACAGCGCGTAACAAGACGGTATTGTTTTGGGATAATCGCTATGCCTTTGATCATGACAGTATGGATATTTCCTTGCGTTCCATGCGTGACAGTTGGCAGATTCATTCATTGACCGCAGATTTGCATAATCGCTATTTGCTGGGTGATGGCCAGTTTGTTGAACTGCACTACCGCTGGTACCGACAGTCAGCAGCTTATTTCTATCGGCTGTATGTGCTGCAAGGGCAACCCTACCTGAATGAAGTTTCGGCAGATCCAAGACTGGGTGCCTTTGATGCCCGTACCGTTGGCATCAAGTACGGCTACGCTCTTGATCAGGACTCGACGATCAGTATTCGCCTGGAACGCTATCAACAATACACCCACATCAGCCAGTCGGTGTTGCCCCAGTTACAGGGGTTGAATCTGTATCCAGGTTTGGGAGCAACATTTGTCGAAGCAGACCTGCAGTTCAAATATTGAGGCGTTGACTCTTCAGGTGCGACCCGGGGGTGTGCTCGCGGTTTGCTTCACTGCCATGGCTAGTCCTTGTGAACTTTTGTTTGTCAGTTCTGATGACATACTTGTTCGGGAACTGGGAGCCATGGCAGTTCAGGAAATACAACGAATTGAACAACGCTACAGTCGGTACCGCCCGGATAGTATTTTAAGTCAAATCAATGCTTCTTCGGGTACGTCGATTCTCGTTGATGAAGAGACATCGCGCTTACTCGAATATGCATCATTGGCCTATGAATTGAGTGAAGGCCTTTTTGATATCAGCTCAGGTTTGCTTCGGCGCGTCTGGCATTTCGATGGCTCTGACCGAATCCCTGAACAAAATGCTATTGATACCCTGCTGCCCTATGTGGGGTGGCATCAAATTGATTGGCAAAAACCTATTTTTCAAATGCCCGAAGGCATGGAATTGGATCTGGGTGGGATTGGTAAAGAATATGCTGCTGACCGGGTTTTGCAGCTGCTGCAGTTGCAAACGGATTTGCCATTTCTGGTCAATCTTGGTGGGGATCTGTGTTGTCGGGGTACACCTGCATGTGGATTTTGGCAGGTAGGTGTTGAACGCCCTAATCAACTCAATACGCCGCAACTTGTACTTGATCTGAGTTGCGGCGGGCTCGCCACCAGTGGCGACACTCGGCGCTACCTCCAGGTGGGCAACAGACGCTACGGTCATATCCTCAATCCAAAAACAGGATGGCCCGTTCAGGGTGGTCCCCGTTCGGTGACGGTTGCAGCGCCCTATTGTGTGCAGGCCGGCATACTGGCAACGATGGCTTTACTTCAAGGCGCAGCTGCTGAAGCATTTTTGCAGGATGCCGGGGTACAATACTGGTGTTTGCACGATGATGCCTGATCAATAGTCAATTCATACCACAAGAACCACCACCACAACAGGATGCGCCCGACATACAGGGCGGGGCTTCTGGGTTTCGAAGCGTGGAACTGCTGACAACACCGGGGCTGCTGATGAGTCGGGTCACTTTACTTGCTGGGTCAAGACGACCTGGTTCCATGCCGGCCAAAGCGCACAGCTGTCCCCAGTTATCAATCTGAACCGACATGCTGTGTCGCACTTCAAAAGTGTCATTGGTCGCTTCAACACGATAATCGTAGGTGGGCATGATTTGTCCTCAACGCGTAAGATTCAATCCGTGCATCTTAACGCCAAGGGAAGGGACTGTGTCAAGATCACATCAAGCGTGTTGGCAGAACCCATACCGTAATTTCCTCGCGGTCATGATAGAGCTGGCGGGCACGCACAACAGGTGTTGTGGGAAGAGTACGGGCTGCCTTGTGCAAAATGTCGAGACACAGCTGGACTTCTTCCCAGCGCCTTTTCATGGGGAGCTTAAGATTGGCAATGATGCATCGGGCATGATTATTTTGCAGCCATTGAGCCAGGAGTTGGGCAATACGACGCGGTTGTTCGACCATGTCACATAACAACCAGTCGACAGTTTTGCGTGGTCGGTATACAAAGCCATCAGCGCTGACATGTTCCACCATGCCTGATTGCATGAGTGTGCCTTCCATGGAGCCATGATCGACAGCAGTGACCAGCATACCTCGCTGGATCATTTGCCAGGTCCAGCCGCCGGGGGCTGCACCAAGATCAACAACCTTCATACCCGGTTTTAGCAGCCGAATCTGCTCTTCTTCACTGAGCCATTGCAGTGCTTCATCAAGTTTCAGCGTTGAGCGGCTTGGTGCTGCTCCTGGCATTTTCAGGCGGGGAATACCCATAGGCCAGTGGGAGGATGCCTGGATTGGACTAAGACCAAGCCAGGCCGTCTGACCATCACGAAATACCAGATGTAGCCGAAAGGGAGCCAAAGGGCGCAAGGTTCCTTGCTGGCGGAGTCGTTCGGTCAGACGATGCTCCAGTGCCTTGAAAAGACGGGAAAGTTTCTTGCTTTCATTACTATCAGTTGATTCGAAGACAATATCACCGACATGCAGGAATGATGGAATGGCCTGAACCAGATCGGTAATCCGATCCTGGGTATTTAAAGCTGGTAGATACGCAAAACAGGCGCTAGCCTGGCGGGCAAAAATCCACTGTGGCCACCAAAGCTGCATGTGTTCCATGAGAAGCGGACTTCGTTCCGACAAGGGAACATCCATGCTCAATGATGAGACGAGTAAACCTTCATCCTGTTTTTTGACTTCATGACTTCCAGCCAAGGCGGTACTTCGATAGATCAACTCAGCCTCAAGCTCGGATTCAAAACCGGGTCGGCCATGCAGGATCAGACCGGTAAAAGCAGGTAAAATAAAGTTATTTGAGACCAAAGTCGTCATCCAGCGTCCCCTTATCCTGGGGATGCTTGTCAGCATAATCGCGAGGCGGCGCAACACTGGCCAAAAAGACCGGATCGGCTGGGCTTTCCGACGATGTTATAGGACCATGTCCAAGGGTCGTGAATGCTTTGCTGGGATTGTCCTTGCCGTGTCGGCGTGTATCCATACAAAGTTGATCGGCACCGTGACGCAGGTGATCGTGTACCAAACGGTACTGTTGGGTCAGGTTGTTGACCAACTGGGCAGAACGGGAAAAATGTTCGGTAACCTGCTGCTGATAAAGATCATACTTGTTCTGCAAGGAGCGCAAATGCTCTTCCATCTCTTTAACCCGTTCCTCTGCGGGGTTACGGCGTGCCAAGAAATAACCAATACCAATGCCCAACAATAATATCAAAGCGTGCAGAACCCAGCCCATCGTTCCTGGCCCCCCTCTGTTTCCTTGCCTTTCAGTGTAACCTATAATCGCCGCTCATGTGTGATGCTTGTGGAGTGAACATGCACGAATCGAATTGGGCTATCAGTGGCCCGGCGGGTTTGCTTGAGGCAGACTGGATGCAGTCGGATGCTCAGGCATCACCTTCTGCTCTAGCGGTTGTGGTGCATCCGCATCCTCTTGGTGGTGGAACCATGCACAACAAGGTTGTTACCACGCTGGCCCGTACCTACCGGGATTTGGGCATGGCGGTCGTTCGTTTCAATTTTCGTGGTGTCGGACGCAGTGCCGGTGTTCATGATCATGGCCGTGGCGAGCTTGACGATCTGCGAGCCGTGCTGGCCGCGTCGAGACAGCGTTTACCTGGCGTTCCTGTCCATCTGGCTGGTTTTTCCTTCGGAAGCTATATTGCTGCAGCAGCTGCAGATCAGATAAACACATTGATTTTAGTGGCGCCGCCTGTAGAAAACTATCCATTTGACCACATTCAGTTGCATCATCCGGTTGCTGTGATTCAGGGCGACCAGGATGAACTGGTGTCGGTGGCGTCAGTACGTGACTGGGTTGAGGCATCGCAGGTTGATTGCTATCAGGAACTTGACGGCTGTAGTCATTTTTTTCATGGACGTTTGCCGGAGCTTGCGGCAATAGCACGTTCCTGGCTTTTATCCGTTGCCAAGGCCTAACACATGTCGACACTTTTAACGCGTTATGAACAGGATCTTGCCAATGGGTTTCAGGAAGATCCCCTGCAGCGTCAGGCGGTAGAGGCACTTGAGGGTGTGCGTGCGCAACTGGTTTGTCGCTATGAGCAGGCTCGTCAGCGCGGCGTGTTCCATCGCTTCCTGAATCTTCGTCACATGCAGCCGGTGCAAGGTATGTACTTTTGGGGCGGCGTTGGTCGAGGTAAAACCTACTTGATGGATCTTTTTTTTGCCAGTTTACCTTTTCGACGCAAAATGCGCAGTCACTTCAATCGGTTCATGCAATATGTTCATCATGAACTCAAGTCACTCAGTGGTGAGGCCAATCCACTCGAGCATCTGGCTGATCGGCTGGCGCGAGAAGCCGTGGTCATTTGCTTTGATGAGTTCTATGTTCAGGATATTACTGATGCCATGTTGCTGGGCATGTTGTTTTCAGCACTTTTTGCCCGTGGGGTGACTCTGGTAGCAACAAGTAATATCGAACCGGATGGACTCTATGCCCAAGGTTTGCAGCGTGAACGTTTCCTTCCGGCCATTGACCTGATTAAGAAAAATTGCCAGGTCATGCATCTGGACTCTGGGCGAGATTATCGTTTGCGTCACTTACGTAAAGTTCCCCTCTTTTATACCCCCCATGATGAACAGGCAGAATCAGCTTTGCTTGATCGCTGGATGGCTCTGAGCGGTCAACGACCCTGTGCAACCCAGTTGAATATAAATGATCGTCCCATGGCGGTTCGGGCGATGGCGCCGGATGTTGTCTGGATTGAATTTGCGGTATTGTGTGAACAAATGCGCAGCCAAAATGATTACATTGAGTTGGCGCGACGTTTTCCGACCCTGATCCTGGATCGTTTGCGCGTTTTGGGCTGGGATGATGAAGACCCGGCTCGACGTCTGATTAATTTGATCGATGAACTTTATGATCGAAGGGTCAAACTGGTGCTTAGTGCGGAACAACCTTTGGAACAGATTTACCAGGGACGCAAGTTGCGTTTCGAGTTTCAGCGCACCCTGAGCCGACTTACAGAAATGCAGTCACAGGAATACTTGGAATCCGAATACCGACCTTGAGGACAAACGATCATGATGCAGGAAAAAATTGAGCAAAAGCTGGCCGAGCGTTTCCCTGATGCACTGAGTCGCACTGTGGAAAACGAGAGTCACGGGCATCGGGTGCCGCAAGGATCCGAGACCCACTTCAAAGTCTGTGTTGTCGATGCAACGCTGGCAGGATTGAGTCGGGTGCAACGACATCAGCTCATTTACCAACTGCTCGGTGAGGAACTCAGTCAAGGGGTTCATGCATTGGCTTTGCATCTGTATACCCCTGGAGAATGGCAGGGGCAGGTGCCACAAAGTCCGGACTGCCAGCACGCCCGCTAGCGCAAGTGCCAACGCAGGCGCATCCCATCCGCATATTGCTCGATCAAATACCGTAGGCGTTGTTGCATCAGAATCAGGTAGTCATGCGTATAGGGTTCAGCACGAGAAAAACCAATAACAGATTCCGGCCAGGCAATATCATTCTGATAGCGGCCAATATGGTGTAGATGCAGTTGGGATACCTTGTTGCCGAAGGCGGCAATATTGACCTTGTCTGACTGCATCCCCTCGCGCAGTACTCGTGCGACCAGTGAGGATTCCTTGATCAGTTGCTGTTGATCTTCAGGCCCAAGCTGGTAGATTTCCTCAATATCAGGTCTTTGTGGAATCAGTACAAGCCACGGGTAGTGCATGTCATTCATCAACCGTACCTGGCAGAGCGGCAATTGCAGAAGGGGGAGTGTGTCGCTTTTGATCCGTGGGTGAAGCTTAAACATGGTACCTCGGGCATTAATCATCACGATGATGCACCATGATAGCAGACATCAGCGGTTGTTCGTGCTGAACTTCCTTTGTTCTCATGCTTCATGAGGCTAAACGGTATAAGCCATCGATTTTGATCAATGTTAAGGCCTTATGCTTAGGGTAAGGGCCAGCTTAGGGGAAGTGTCCCTTAGGAATACAGCAAAGACAAGCCAGCTTAAGCTGGCTTCTTCTAAAGTGGGTTCGAAAATGGTGGGCCCCCCGAGAGTCGAACTCGGCACCAACGGATTCAGCTTTGTGTGGGTTTCCCCAACTCGCTGGACTATATCACCACCTTCAGCACAACATGAATTGTCTGTTTAGGTGTCGGGCGTTCTTGGCGGTTATTAAGAGGGCTAAACCTCTCCGCTAGTCTCTGCACCTTCCGGAACTGTAGTTCTGGCTTGGCTCAGGATTGCCATGGCCTTAAGGCTTTAGGTTTCCCTGAATTAACCCGATTTTCAAGCTGCATTTCTGCAACAGGTCACCTTTTGATGAGTCCGCTGCTCTAACCAAGCATGAGCTAGAGGCCCTTGATCGAAATTGTACCGTAATCAGTCTGTGGGGTCAAAAATTCTGTCGAGCGAAACTTGATGGCACAATGTTGAATTTCAAAATAGATGTGTGGTCCGGCAGTGTTATAATAGTTTTTTGAGCTTGTGAGCCGATGTTATAGCCCGCTCTGAAAGGATGTCGAGATGAAAGAGCTGCGACAATCAACCATTTTGCTGATTGAGGATGAGACGGAAATTGCCGAAATTTTGCGTCTTTATCTTGAGCATGAAGGTTTTGCTTGCCATCACGTCACCGATGGGCGACGTTCCCTTGAGTTGCTGCGCCGTCTCAAGCCTGATCTGATTGTGCTTGATATTCGTTTACCAGGTCAAAACGGTATTGATATATTACAGAATCTTCGCGCGGAGTCGGCGGTCCCGATCATCATGCTGACGGCCCTGTCTGATGACGTCAACAAATTGGTCAGCCTGCGCTTGGGTGCTGATGACTATATTACCAAACCCTTTAATCCTGCAGAGGTTGTGGCCCGTGTTCATGCTGTGTTGCGCCGTGCTCAGGGAGGGATACAGGGGCAGCGTGATCAGGGCATGATTGAGGTTGGGCCTCTCAGTATTGATTCCGCCCGGCATGTCGTACAGGTGAACCTGGCGGAATCTGTCCAAAACCTGGCTTTGACCTTGACGGAGTTCAAATTGCTTGAATTTCTGGCCAGGCAACCGGATCGATGTTTCAGTCGTTATGAGCTCATTGAAGCCTGTATGCCTGAGAGTGATGCACTGGATCGGGTTGTGGATTCACATTTGAGCAAGTTACGCAAGAAATTGAGTGAGGCCGGGTGTACGGGCATGATTGAAACAGTTCGAGGGGTTGGGTATCGGTTATGGCAAGCCCGTTAAAGTCCAGTTCTCTGAGAATCGGTATCTGGGCCTCACTATCAGTGGGTTCGTTATTTTTGACAACACTGCTGTGGCATTTTTGGTGGGTAGAACACATCGACCAGCAGTTACTCGCACAATTGCCCTTCGGAGTACAACAGCAATACAGAGCGATGCGTTCACAAGGATTTTCAGAATCCACGGTACTTGTTCGGTTAGGACATCCTTTGCCCAGTATACTACCTGAATATTGGTTGCCGATTTCGATCGGCTGGACGATGCTGTTGATCGCTGTATTGACCGGGGGCATGGTTGGGATTTATGCGCGATTGCGGTTCATGATGCCGCTGCGTTCCTTGAGTGAGGCGGCGCAAAGAATTACCAAAGGTGATTACGCAGTTCGTGCACTTGAACCATCGGAAGGGAGCGTTTCCGTCCTTATTCATCATTTCAACCTGATGGCTAGTCATCTGGAGCGACTGGAACACGAAAGAAAAGAAAGTATTGCCGGAATTTCTCATGAATTGCGTACCCCTTTGACGATTTTGCGAGGTCGATTGCATGGCGTTTATGATGGCGTCATCCCGGCCACACGCGATGAAATCCATAAACTCTTGCAGCAAACAGAACATTTGGTTCGGTTGGTAGAAGATGTCCAGACTGTAACCTTGGCTGAAGGCAATCGCTTAAGCCTGCATCGTGTCGCTCGAGATCTGCTGGATTTTATTGAGCAGTGTTGTGCCATCTTTAGTCGACGTCTCAGTGAGGAAGGCATTGAGTGCTGTATTCGAGGGCAGTCCATTAGAGTGCTTGTTGATGAAGATCGAATGCGTCAGATTATGACCAACCTGATTGAAAATGTCATTCGTTATGCCGTCCAGGGGAAGGTACTCGACATTGAAGTTGAACGTATCGAAAGGGATGTTATTCTATACGTCCGCGATCGTGGTCCTGGACTGCCAGATTCCTTGCTGGAGCGTGTTTTTGAACCTTTTTTTCGCCTGGATCATTCCCGATCACGCACCACGGGTGGCACGGGTATGGGGCTTGCCGTTGTACGTAGTCTGGTGCTTTTGCATGGAGGACGTATACGAGCCAGCAACCGGGAAGGTGGGGGCGCCGAGTTTCGGATTGATTTGCCTGCCTCAGTGGCCTAGCCCTGGAAGCATGTCCCTTAAACCTCCAACCATGAATTCAATGGCCATGGCCGCAACCATGAGACCCATAAGGCGGGTTGCTATCATGATGCCTACGGTACCGAGGGCCTGACGTATAGGTTGTGCCGATTGCAGTATGAAATAGACTAAGGCAGCAACCAGCCAGATTTCTACAAGAATCAATAACGTCAGATATAGGTTGTGATGCGCGTCGATAATCACTGTACTGATTGCTCCAGGACCTGCCAGCAGAGGAATCCCAAGGGGAACGACCGAAATGTCTTCTTTGTTCATAGCCTCATTGGATTCTTCTTCGCTCGTTTGAGTGCTGCTGATACGGGCGTGCATCATGGATAATGCCATGGACATGAGCAGTATGCCGCCAGCAATTCTGAAGGATGGCAAACTGATGGCCAGAAGATCAAGAATTCGCTGCCCAAGAAGTACCGATATGCTGAGTACGATACCTACAGTCAATGATGCCCTGCGAATACACCTTTGAATATCTTCAGGACTTAAGGATTCGGTCAGTGAAATAAAGGTTGGCAGATTAAGGAGCGGATCAATGATGACAATTAGCCCAACCAGCATTTTAAGAGCAATGTGCCAAGTCATGGGCCTGGAAGTTCCAGATTTTCTCCATCAGGAGTCTTGATGTACATGTGTACAATACGGTTATCGAATACATCCACATCCATAAAGCTGCCGTTTTTGCCATCCCAGTGGATATGATGGCTCGAAATAGCAACGCCCGGTACAGATAGTCGGTGATTGAGTTCAACAAGAGTCCATGGGTGGGGCAAACTTTGCACAAAGATTCGGTCAAACGACCCGGACCATAGCCCAGTTTGGGAACCGTGAGCATGATGAGCAGCCTGGCACGGCGATGAAGCCATAGCTAAGCCAAAGAACAACACCCAACAACCTCGAACTGAAAATGAGTTGAGATACTTCATGGCCAGGCACTGCTGTTCAACGATTGATTCTATTATAGTCTAAATCTAGATAATCTGAAATTGCAGCAAGAGGAGTTGGTTGAGCCGATTAGCTGGGATCTTCGTATTGATACTATTGGAAAACTATACACTTTAGTACTATTGGTTTCAGATGTGTGATTTAGATGACATTTTTTTTTCAGTTTTTATGCAATCTGTTTATTGCAAAAAACAACTTATTGAAATATATAAAAATAATATTTTGAACAGTTTTTGGTCTGATCCAGATATTTTATTGTAATTCCGCAAGTTGGCATCGTTACTCCCGGACTGTCCACATAGTTATCCACAGAATATGTGTATAACTGAAGGGTTTTTTAGCATACATGACCCACACACATCGGCTGTCCCGTGACTGAACAATATGACTTCACCAGCATAAGGTGAGAACCGGTCAAATTTGATTTTTTAGTTTTTCTTTCTGTGGGTGGTATGAGAATTGCTTGGATGAGAAGTAGTGATCAATTTTTGACGAAGTTGAGGACGCATCATGGTTGCTCAAATGCATACTTCCTGCAAAAGTGAATCTTCTCCAGCGATTGAACGCGACCAGGATACGGTTCAGAATCTGATACAGAAAATCAATCCGCGTTTGGCCCAGGACCCTGCTTACCGGGTGGGGTGGCATGAAAGTCGACTGGCGCATCAGCAGTGGCTACAGAAACAACAGGAACAGATTCAGGAAGAACTGTCTTCCGTGCGCAAGCTTTATCGCGATGTATTTCGATTGGCATCCGATGTACGTTTACAGGTGGATCAGTGGTGTGAATCAGGCATGGATCAATTACCCCAGCGACTGGAGGAACATGCACAGACTCTTCAGGAATTACCCGTGCGGCAACAGGAGCTGGCAACCCGCCAAGCCAGTCTGAGCATGGATCTGATTCGTCAGACCAACCGGATTCAGGAAAACAGCGAGTTGATGCAGACACTCGAAGAGCGCTTGATCAAATCGGAGCGTGGATGGCAGGAACTGGAGCAGACCGTTCAACAACATGTTGAACAAATGAATTGGCACTGGGATGAGCAGCAACAATTCCAATTTCGTCAGGAAAGTCTTCAGGAGAAAAGCGAACAATTTTTGCTTGACCTACAGCAATTTCGTCAGGGACTGAGTGAAGCTTGGGAGCAATACCAACAACGGTTTGCCAGTCAGGAAAGTATGCTTAGTCAGTTGATTCTTGATGGTCAACATCATCAGCATCTCATGGTTGAGGAAATGCAGCATCTTCAAGGGATACGCTCTGAGCACAGTGCTGACAGGCAGAATTTGCTGGAGCTTTCTGGGAAAGTGATTGAGACCCAGAAAAGCGTGGAAAATTTGCAGGCCAAGGCACAACTGAGTCTGATGCGTGGGCAGGAAAATCTTGATCGTACTGAGCGATTGCAGGCAACGTGTGTTCCTATGCTGGAACAGATGCAGCAATTGTTCCAGCAGGCTGAATCCCGCGAACATAATTTGCGCAATGATCTGCACCAACTCAATGTTGACATGAATGTCATGAATGAGCGTCTGGACGGGGCGCAAAAGCTGACTTTGCGCCTGGAAAATATGGAACAGGCGCTGCTTGGAGCAGCAGAGCGCGAAGAACTGGCGGCTAAAGCCCTTGTTGATACCCAGCGGCTGATGGCAGAGATTGGAGAGCGTAGCTCAAGCCTTCTGGAACGTCTTGAGCACCAGACCCGTCATGAAGACGAACTCCGAAACTATCTTGAACAGGCCCGACAGCACTCCATCCAGTTGCAACAGCAACTAGATGCCCAAGAGCGTCTGATTGAGCAAGCCAGTGAACGTGAAAGTGAATGGCAGCGCATGCTGCAGGAGCAGGCCCAAACATTGCTGCAGCAGTCTGAACGTTTGCAAACTCAGGAAGAGCAGACGCAATATTGGCAAAAGTTGGCTCAACAGGCTTTACGTCGTATGAAAGAACTTGAACTGACGCAGCGTGAGTATGTACTCAACCAGAAGGAACATCAGTGGTTGATGAGTCAGACACGACAGGAACAAACCCAGCTACAGCGCGAAAGACAGACCATGCAGGCCCAGGTCCAGGATATTGAAGCCCGAATGAACGAATTGGCCATGAGCATGAGTGAGACAAAACCCCACGATGAAGTCAAAAAGTCGCTGGAACAAGTGCAGGCTCAGCTTCTGGAATTCCGGCTCGACATGGCGCGTATTCGTCAGGAGCATGCGCAAGCGGAATCGCGCCAAGCTGCAGTTTCTTCATCAAGATCCAATGAAGCCGACGAGCAAAAATCAAGTCGCCGGTGGTGGGGTTGAGCAACACGTCCGCGCAACCAAGCGTGCTTTCTATAGACCCAATGGGCTCAGGGATAGCTTCGAGACGTTCACCGTTGCAATGACAATGCTAAGTTCATTTCAGCTATACTCGCATCCAAAAACTTGCGGGTATTGCAATGAGTGTGTTGTGGTTGATCATGCTTGCAGGCAGCGCCGGTTGGGCATTTGTGCAAGCATGGATCGGACATCCGGAGGTTGCCCGGCAAACCGTTCATGCCTTGGACTCGGCCCTGGAACTTTCGGTACGCATGAGTCTCATCATGGCCGGAGTGATGGCCTTCTGGCTTGGTTTATTCCGTGTCGCTGAAAAAGCAGGCTTGGTTGATCGTCTTGCAAAGCTTATGGAGCCGGTGCTGCGCCGATTGATGCCTGATCTTCCCGAACATCATGAAGCTTTTGGTGCGATTAGTATGAACCTGGCCGCTAATTTTCTTGGCTTGGATAATGCTGCAACACCTTTTGGCCTTAAGGCCATGCAACTGCTGGAAGATTTAAATCCAAAACCCGGGACGGCCAGCCGAGCCCAGATCATGTTCCTTGTTCTGAATAGCAATGCGCTTTGTTGGTTACCCGTCAGTATTATGGCCTATCGCATTCAAGCTGGTTCCCTTCGGCCCGGCGAAGTTTTTCTGCCCATTCTGATTAGTTCAACGATGGCACTACTCCTTGCTGTGTCGGTAACGATGCTGATTCAGAAAATCAGACCTGACCGAGTATTGGTCGGAACAGGACTGGGATTGTTGCTCCCCTGCATGATTTTTTTATTCTCGGCTCTACTGGGGCGATCAGCTCAATGGACAGGAATGACCGCTGACCTTGGTGATCTGCTGATTCTTTCGGTTGTTTTTTTTATTCTGATCTACAGTTTTTCCAAGCTGTCTTCCGTCTATGAGGTTTTTGTTGAAGGTGCCCAGTCGGCCATTCCATTGACAGTACGTGTTTTTCCCTATTTGGTGGCCATGCTGAGTGCAGTAGGCATGATTAGGGCATGCGGCCTGCTTAATGATCTACTACACTTGATTGAACAGTTTGTCGCTATTTTGGGGTGGCCTTTGGCTTGGGTACCGGCATTACCCCTCATGTTGCTTAAACCATTAAGTGGTAGTGCAGCTCGAGGTTGGCTGGTGGATATGATGCACCATCTGGGTCCTGATGCCTTTGCGTCACGATTGGGTGCAGTAATACAAGGGAGCACAGAAACGACTCTTTATGTCATGACCGTCTATATGGGAAGCGTTGGTGTGCGTCATGGACGATATGCGCTGGCGCTGGGTTTGGCAACGGAAATGGCAGGAATGGTTGTTGCTGTGTTTGTGAGCTATATATTTTTTAGCTGAAGATATAATTCCGCCAAAAGAGGTGGTAGGTGAGTGATCTGGATCTGCATCAATACATCCTGGCGGTGGATGACCATCCTGCCAATCTAGTTTCTTATGAGGCTCTTCTCGATGATTTCGGGGCAACGCTTTTAAAGGCTACTTCGGGTCAGGAGGCTCTGGCACTCGTGTTGCGCTACGACATAGCCCTGATTCTTCTTGATGTCCAAATGCCCGAAATGGATGGATTTGAAGTGGCTCGTCTGCTCAAGAAAGCACGTCGAACCCAACATGTTCCGATCATCTTCGTAACGGCCATTGATAAGAACGAACGTTATGAATTTCAGGGCTATGAAGTTGGGGCGGTTGATTACCTGACCAAACCGATTGACCCTGAAATACTGCGCCGCAAGGTCAAGGTTTTTCTCGATCTTGACGCCAAGAACCGACAGTTGAAGGATAGCCTGTCGGTCATACGCAGAAGCTTGCGCGAAGTTCAGGAATTGCGCGATCGCAATGATTTGCTGCTCCGTTCTGTGGGCGAAGGAATCATTGGTCTGGATACCCAAGGTTTTATCATTTTTGCCAATCCTGCGGCTGAGTCGACCTTGCTACTCCACGGTCAGAGTATGTTGAATAGTCATATCTCCGACTATTTTTTAAATTCTTCAAATCCTGAAGATCGGTTTCAGTGGCTTCGATCCTCGATTTTTGAGCAATGTTCCCGAGGGTTGCGTTGTGAACAATCGTATGGACTGTATGCCTGTGTCGATCGCCGGGCGTTTCCGGTAGAGATTACCGCAACACCCATGATGGTCAATGTACGTGGCCAACATGAGTTTGCCGGAGTTGTGCTGGTCTTCAAGGATATTACCGATCGTCAGGCCACCGAGCAGAAACTTCGCCTACTGGCTCAGTATGACACACTAACGGGTCTGGCAAATCGTAATCTTCTGTCAACCGTACTGTTGCAGAGTCTGGTTGCCTTGGAAACGAACGGGCATGAACTCGTGCTCATGTACATGGATATTGACCGCTTCAAAGTGGTTAATGACAGTTTCGGTCATGACACCGGAGATTTGCTTTTACAGGAAGTTGCAGTGCGCATTCGAGAATGTGTACGGGATACTGATTTTGTTGCGCGCGTAGGTGGTGATGAATTTGCCATTATCCTGGAAACCAATGATGGCAGTTATGTTGGACAGTTGGTTGCCCAGAAACTGATTCAGAATATTGGCAAGCCTTTTCAGTTGCGCGGGCATGATATTCATGTCGGCTGCAGCATTGGTATTGTCCGATATCCTGAAGTACGGCGTGATGCTTACGGTTTGTTGCGTTGTGCCGATATCGCCATGTATCGAGCCAAGTCGCTCGGGCGCAATAACTGGCAGATTTTTGCCAATGAGCTTGAAGCTCAGATTAGCGAGACGATTAGATTGGAGAGTCGTTTGCGTCGTGCACTCGACAATGAAGAAATGTATCTGGTTTATCAGCCCCAACTGGATCTGAGTACGGGTGAAGTAGCTGGCTTTGAGGCTCTTTTACGCTGGCATCCCGTCGGCATGGATCCTGTGTCTCCTGCCCGATTCATTCCTTTGGCTGAAGATAGCGGCATGATCGTTGATCTGGGGGAATGGGTGTTGAGACAGGCTGCCCGGCAACTGGTTGCCTGGCAAAACATGGGTATTTGTACCCAAGAGCAAACTATGGCGGTCAATCTGTCGGTTCGCCAGTTACGTGAATCCAGTCTTGTCAATCGTGTTCAGGTCATTTTGCATGAAGAAAAGGTCAATCCATCATCAATTGAGCTTGAAATCACCGAATCGATGTTGATGGATGATCCGGAGAGTATGTCCAAACTGTTGCATGAGTTGCATGATTTGGGGGTACGTTTGTCGGTTGATGATTTTGGCACTGGATATTCATCCATGTTGTATCTGAAGCGAATGCCTTTGGATGCCGTCAAGATTGATCGTGCCTTTATCAAGGATATTCTGACCACGCCGAGTGATGCAGCGATTACCCGAGGTGTGATTGCTCTGGCGCATTCCCTGTCGCTCAAAGTTGTTGCGGAAGGTGTTGAATACGGTGAAATTGCCCAGTTCCTTGGCCAGAGTGAATGTGACCGGATTCAGGGCTACTGGTTCTGTCATCCAATGACGGTTGAACCTATGACGGCTTTTTTACAAGAACGCAAAGGTATTCGCTGAGCTATTTCAAGGATTGCTCCTGTTGATGTTCAGCTGTGCTAGAATCGGCACGGTCGCAGCGAAAGGATGGCGAACATGCGTCGGGTTGTATTCAATCAGAAAGGTGGTGTTGGCAAATCGAGCATTACCGTGAATCTGGCTGCCATGGCGGCAAGTCAGGGGAAACGTACGCTGGTTTTGGATTTGGATCCGCAGTGTAATGCCACGCAGTATCTGTTGTCTGCCAAATTTCCGGATGGTCATGAGCGCTATGACATCCGCCCCAATGTTGGGCAGTTTTTTGCTCAGACACTTTCCTTCAAGTTAAAAGAGTCATCTTTGGCGGATTATGTACATGCCTCACCGTTTGCACATCTGTCGGTCATTCCTGCCAATAGTGAGTTGATGGAAATCGAGCAGATGCTTGAATCCAAACATAAAATTTATAAATTGGCTGGCGCGCTCAAGCAACTTGCCCGGGACTATGACGAGATTTTTATTGATACACCCCCAGCTTTCAATTTCTTCACCTTATCTGCTCTGATTGCAGCAGAATCCTGTCTGATTCCTTTTGATTGCGACGCCTTTTCAAGGCGCGCTCTTTATACGCTATTGGAAAACATTGAGGAAACGCGCCAGGATCATAACGAAGATCTCTTTGTTGAGGGTATTGTGGTCAATCACTACCAGCCTCGAGCCTCCCTGCCGGTGAAGTTGGTTGAAGAATTGCGTGCCGAAGGTCAGCCGGTTTTGAAAACGACTTTATCTTCGTCCGTGATCATGCGGGAGTCTCATGAAAAGTCTTTGCCGTTGGTTCATCTTGCTCCGAGGCACAAGTTGACGGAAGAGTTCACGTCATTGTACGACGAGTTGCAAGCCCTTCAACATCAGCGTTCAACCAAGCGTTGATCAAGTGCCCTGAATGCGGCTAGAGCATGCAGGCGAGCTTTGTCATGGTCAATCATGGGTGCCGGGTAACGGGGGTCAAGACTGCCTTTCGATGGAGGCTTGTGTAGGGCGGCTTTCGGGATCTGAGCAAGTTCAGGAACCCAATAGCGGATGAATGTACCTTCAGGATCAAAGCGTTGGCTTTGTGTCCAAGGATTGAAGATGCGAAAATAAGGAGCTGCATCGACTCCTGTTGAAGCGCACCATTGCCAATTGCCATTATTGGCTGCCAGTTCTCCGTCAATCAGTTGTTGCATAAACCAGCGTTCCCCCCACTGCCAGTTGATCCAGAGATCCTTAACTAGAAACATTGCAGTAATCATGCGCAGACGGTTATGCATCCAGCCGGTTTTGCTTAACTGCCTCATGGCTGCGTCGATGAGCGGAAAGCCAGTCCGGCCATTGCACCAGCGCTCAAAACGTTCCTGATCATCTGACCATTGCAGTGCTTCCGTATGATGTTGAAAGGCACGATGTTTGCCGACCTTCTGATAGTGATAGAGGATATGCTGAAAAAAATCCCTCCAGGCTAATTCACTGACCCAGGTTTGGGCACCTTGTCCGGGGACGTTTAGAGCCCGCTGGACGGCAATGCGTGCAGAAAGACTGCCGTTGGCAAAATAGGGTGAGAGCCGGCTTGTTCCAGGTAAAGCTGGCAAATCACGCTGTTGATGGTAATAGGTCAGTTCTTGTGTAATAAATCGATCGAGTCGCTGTAGGGCTTCAGATTCACCGGCTGGCCATAACGCGATAAGGCTTTCAGGCACCGAAGGCAAATCAACCTGCAAGGAATCAAAAGGAATCGGTGGCTGTTGGTAAAATCCTGTCAGGGCATCTTGCTCTGGAACAAAATGCTGTGTCAACAGGCTTAACCAGCGTGTACGAAATGGGGTAAAGACCTGATAGGGGTTGTTGTCATTTTTAAGAACAAGGCCCGGAGCGAGTATACAGCCGGAGTCATACTCATGCCAGTCTATTTGGCGTTGCGTACACCACTGCTGAATCTGCCGGTCCCTTTTTTGTTCATTGGGGCCATATTCCCGACTGACAAAGACATGATTAAAGTTGAACGTATGGTGAATCTCGGCGAAAAGAGATTCCATTGCTTGCAAATCCGCAACAGTTCGGACAAGTAGAGGGATTCCGTGGAGCTTGAGTTGGTCAGCAAGGACTCGGATGCTGCGTACATCAAAGTTCCAGCGGGTGAGGGCGGTGTCGTGTGACTTTTGGGCAGCACGGTCAGTGATGTAGAGGGCAACCACCTGTGCTCCGGATTGACAAGCTGCCTGCAGAGCCGGCTGATCATGGCAGCGAAGGTCGTTACGAAACCAGAGGAGGTGGCGCATGGTTGATCCTGTTTAGGGTTGTAGTTAAGAAACAACTTGACTGGATTGCCTGGAATACTTGGCAAAACAGACATGGATTTGCTTGCATGGGTATGTTACTACCAGCATGTGAATATTGAACTCTATATGAGGAACAAGTATGCCACTGCCATGGACTGAAGAACATCGTCTCATGCGTCAGACAGTACAGAAGTTTGTACATCATGAAATTCTTCCCCATGTGGAACGCTGGGAGGAAGAAGGCAGCTTTCCGAGGGAACTGTATCAGAAAGCCGGTGAAATAGGCCTGTTGCGTGTGGGTTTTGCAGAAAAAGAGGGTGGTCTTGGTCATGACCCGCTTATGGTTGTTGCATTCACCGAAGAATTGATGCGCTGCACCAGTGCCGGGGTAGTGGCAAGTCTTGGTTCTCTGGGGATCGGGTTACCGCCTTTTTTGCTGGGTGGGGATTCTGCGCTCAAGGCCAGATTGGTTCCTGAAATTTTGAATGGTGAGAAAATCATAGCTTTGGCCATAACTGAGCCGAGCGGTGGCTCAGATGTCGCTGGGATACAGACCCGCGCCCGTCGAACAGCTGATGGATACCTCATCAAAGGGCAGAAAACATTTATCACCAGTGGTTGTCGAGCGGACTATTTCACCATGGCGGTGCGTACCGGTGGGGAAGGCTACGGTGGTATCAGTCTTATGTTGGTCGAGGCTGATCGTCCGGGTTTTCGTCGCAGTACACCATTACGCAAAATGGGATGGTGGGCAAGTGATACTGCAGAACTATTTCTGGATGATGTTGAAGTTCCTCATGATCATTTGATTGGACCAGAAAATGCTGGGTTCATGGGGATTATGGCAAACTTCCAGATGGAGCGTCTCAATCTGGCCGTGATGGCGGTCATGACGGCCCGCATGGCGCTTGAGGCTTGTCTGGAGTATGTGCAACAGCGTCAGGCATTTGGGCGTCCAATCGGCAAATTTCAGGTCATTAGACACAAACTGGCTGACATGGCCACACAGATTGAAGTGGCGCATCAATATGTCCATCATCTGGCTGAACGCATGAGTTTGGGAGATCAGGTGCTCAAGGAAGTGGCAATGGCTAAGAATTTTGCGACTCAGGTCAGCGACCGTGTGACCTATGAAGCGGTACAAATTTTCGCCGGTAGTGGATACATGCGTGGAACTCTGGTAGAGCGCCTTTATCGGGATAATCGAATTCTCTCTATCGGTGGAGGAACCTATGAAGTCATGAATGAGATCATTGCCAAACAGCTTTTACCTTGATGTGGTCAACGTAATGGCAACATACAAAATGCTGGCCTCTATGCTAGTCTAAAGGAGAATGGATTGATGTTTGGGAATTGGGCATGGAGAGTTTGTGGGTTTCGAAAATCGAACGCTTGCGCTCTCTGGTGGAAGAATGGGTGCTTCAACCCAAGATTGCCGTAGATACTGAATTTATCCGAGTCGAAACCTTTTATCCCGTACCAGCACTTGTGCAGCTGGCTATTGCCGATCAAGCGTGGCTGATTGATCCTCTTGCAGTCAAAAGGCCAGAGGTATTGGCTCGGGTTTTTTACAGTCAGGACTGCCTGAAAGTCATGCATGCCTGTTATGAAGACCTGGAAGTCATTGAACGACTGACCCAGCTCTCCTGCCGGAATGTCTTTGATACCCAATTGGGTGCAGCGTACATGGGTATGGGGCCGCAAATTGGTTATCAGCGTCTGGTTCAGGAGATGCTGGGTGTACGAGTTGATAAAGAGGAATCCAGATCGGACTGGCTGCAAAGGCCATTGAGCAGTGCACAGATCCATTATGCCTTGCAGGATGTTGCTTATTTGTTGCCAATTCATCGCATGATGCAGGAGCAATTGCAGGCGAAGGGACACTGGGAACGAATTTGTGAAGATCATCAGTTGTTGCTTAGTGAACGTGAAGACCTGGTGTCTGATGAAGAGCGCTACACTCAGGTTGCTAATGCATGGAAGCTAAAACCTAGGAATTTACATGTTTTGCGAGCTTTATGTGTCTGGCGTGAGCAGGAAGCAAGGCGCCGTGATTTGCCCAGAACTTTCTTGATTCGTAATAACTCATTATTGCCACTGGCGCAGCAACTGCCCCTGCAACGCTCCGCACTGTCTCTTGTTGAAGGCATGACGCCACGGATTTTGCGTCGGGAAGGTGATGCCTTACTTGAGGTCATCAAGCATGCTGCTGCAGAACCTGTCTCGATGTTTCCTCCAAGGTTGCCATTGCCCTGGCCACGGGAAATTCAGGTAATCCATGGTCTTATGCGTGTTCTGATTGATCAGGTGGCAGAAGGATTACAACTTCCTTCCGACCTTGTTGTACGCAAACGTCACTTTGACGAGTTGATTGAATGTTATTTGGGGATACGGTCTCCTTCGCCCCGATGGTTGGGCTGGAGACATGAAGTGATTTATACTCCCATGATGGTCTTGCTCGCTGGGCATGATCAGGAAATTCGAACCATGCATCAGGCTAGGCATGGTTCGGTTTGATGAAGACACAAGATGAAGACACAAAAAGGTGATGAGGATGGTCAAGCGTGAATGGTGAATTGTTGACAGCCTTGTTGATCTATCTGGCTTCAGCGCTGGTGATTGTGCTAATTATGGATTTTATCACCCGGAGGTGGAGAAGCACTGCGCGCCGGTATGTACTGATATGGACTTTTGCCGTGCTGTTTACGCCAGCTCCTGCCAATGATCAGTTTAGTCTGTTGGCGCCTGCCTGTGTTGGTATGGTTTATAATCTGTTGACACACTCATTGAGTGGCATGGCTCGTTCCATGGCGCCGATTGCTTTGGTGTTGGCAGTTTTGTCTCTGATCGTGAGCTGGATTCCAGTGCGCTCTCAACCGGCAAGCGCGGATGATTATGAACATCGGGACTAGGCGTACTTGGGTATGGATACTCTTTTTGGGAGTTCTTAGCTTTCGTCAGGTTTATGCAGTTGTTCCAAATCTGGCCGTATTGGTTGACGTCTCTGGCAGTATGGCTCATAACGATCCCAATGGAGAGCGTATCAAGGCGTTACGTTTACTGGTTCAGTTGATACCTGAGGGTTCGAACTTTTCGTTGTGGGCTTTTGCGACCCAACCTGAGCCGTTGATTCAATTGCGCGCTGTCAAGAACGCCGATCGAACTCATATTCTTGAGCATGAAAACCGTATTGACAATCATGGCGCATGGACAGATATCGATGCTGCTTTACTTGATGGCATGCATGAGCTCGAAAAATCGCCCAGTACTGAGCCCAGACATCTCATCCTGTTGACGGATGGTTTTGTTGAATTGGGTCATGGGCCCGAGGCCGACAAGGCTTCTAGGGAACGTGTTTGGGGGAGAACCCAAGAAGCCTTAGCGCAGCATATTCATATTCACACGATTGATTTAGGCGGTAAAGCTGATGATGCATTGCTCAGGCACTTGAGTCTCGGCAGTGAAGGGCGTTTTGTTTCTGCCAATCAGGACAGACTGACTAAGGCATTTCTGCAGATTTTTGATGTAGCTGCACCGCAACAACGGATTCCTCTGCATGGACGACAATTCAGTGTCGACTCGGGTATTCGGGAACTGACCCTGTTGTTATTTCGTCCTCAGCACAAAAATGATCCCTCGGTTGAACTACAGGCTCCTGATGGAACCCGCACATCATTCGCCCAGCATGATGATTCTGTGCGCTGGGTTCATACCGACACCTATGACCTGATGACCCTGGCACATCCTGCGGCCGGGGTGTGGACTATTTCTCAGGATCCTGGTGCGGATAGCCGGGTCACTATTCTGAGTGATCTTAGTGTCCAGGTTTCAGGTGTTCCCACCAATATGGCGGTCGGAGGCAGCCTACACCTGAAAATTCACGTCAGTGACAAGGACAAGGTTGTTACCGATCCGAATGTCCTCGATCTTACAACCATTTCTGAAGTTCATGGGGGCGTAGGTCAACTTTGGCCTCAGCCAAGTGTGCTCTATGATGGTCCAAGTCAGGGATCGGTCATGGTACCCGATGATGGTATATTTCATGAGGATACCCAGTCTTTTGACCATGCAGGTGATTATGTGATTCGCGTATTGCTGAAAAGTCCGACCTTTATGCGCGAGTTTGATCAGTTGATGCATGTAACATCGGATACGGCTGATCTGCCTCACCCCGCAGTTCGAAAGCCGGTTGCAGGCAAAGTCATCCCGGTCAAAACCAAGCATGTCGAGATGCCGATGGCGATTTGGAAAATTGTGGTCATTGGACTTTTAATTGCTCTGTCAAGTGGTGGATTGGGGTTTGTGGGATATGTGATGTTGCACAAAACCCTGCTGCGTATGCGGGCTGACCGGAAGAAACTTGAGTCAGCTGAGAATGATGAGGATAATGATCAGAAAGAGTGAACATGAATCAAACCAAATGACACCAATGTTGGTCTAAACACTGAATATCCTGGTTAGAAACGTGTTGCAGATGCTGATCAAGATCTGGCAAAACGTCTATCCCCAATAACTCAGAAAGATCCTTGAGGGGACGCAGTACAAAGTGCCGGTGTAGCATTTGTGGGTGGGGAAGAATCAGCCCAGGCAGATTCAGTTTAAGGTTGCCATAAATCAGGATATCAATATCCAGTGTTCTTGGCCCCCAGTGAATCAGTCGTTGCCTACCAGCGCATTGTTCAAGATACTGGGTCTGATGAAGCAATTTCATCGGCTCCAGTTCGGTACAAATACAAACAGCCGCATTCAAAAAGTCATTTTGTACAACAGGCCCGACGGGAGCAGATCGGTATAAGGGCGAAATGGCTTGAATGGGTCCAATCAGATCGTGCATGGATGTGATGGCTGCACTTAAGATATTTATGGAATCGCCCGTATTGGATCCAATTCCAAGAAAAACCCGTTCAGTCATGGGCTATCGTCGGTTTGTTATGTGGAGACGGTTTGCGTTTTCGGGGGCGTCGCCGGGCTTTTCCTGTTGTTTTAGGGGCGGCTACCTCTCGAAGCATTTCAGCTTGTAACCCGGCGTCAGCGGCTTGGTAACGATCCCACCAGACGCCCATACCCCCGGTATTTTCATGGCAAGCCTCGCGCAAAACCAGGAAATCAAACCCTGCCCGAAAGCGCGGATGCACCATCAGTGTGTTGACCTGGCGAGCATCGGGTCGTTGCAGACGCGGTTGCAGATCCCATATCTCGCGTATGGTTTGAACAACGTATTTCGTAAGGGCCGTACGATGCATCTGTTGTTGCAGAACCAGTTGACCAGCCTGTTGCCATGATGGAATCAGTGCGACACCATGATCCTGTAGTTGGTGCTGTCGGTCAACGACCGAACGCCAGAGCAGAGAGGCTAGAAAAAATGCAGGATTGATGGACTTACCTTCTGCAATGCGCTGATCGGTATTTTGTGCTGTTGCCATCACCAGCGACCAGGCAGAATCCGTAAAATGGACGTGGGGGAAAAGCAACTCAAGCAGATGGTATTCCTGCAAAAGTTGCAATACATTTCTGGCATGCCCACAGCCAAGTAACTTATGAACTTCATCACTCAACCGGTGCGGTGAAATCTGAGCCAGCATAGGCGCCAGACTACGAATGGGTGCTGCTGTTGCAGCATCCATGGTAAAGCCCAATTTGGCGGAAAAACGTATGGCACGCAGGATGCGTACAGGGTCTTCCCGGTAGCGGTGTTCGGGAATACCGATGAGTCTGAGCCGGTGTGCACTAAGGTCTTCAGCCCCGCCGCAAAAGTCATGCACGACCCGGGTGGTCGGATCATAGTAAAGCGCATTAACACTGAAATCACGTCGTTCGGCATCCTGTTCAATGCTGCCCCATAGGTTATCGCGGGTAATCATCCCGCTGGCATCCGTTTGGGCAGCATGCTGATCGCGATCATCATCAGAGTTGTGATGGGCCCGAAATGTGGCTACTTCAACAGTCTCTCTTCCAAACTGGACATGAACCAAACGGAACCGTCGTCCAATAATACGCGCTGAACGAATGACCTGTTTAACTTGTTCAGGTGTTGCGTTCGTAGCAACATCAAAATCTTTTGGGTGCATACCAAGCATCAAGTCCCGAACACCACCACCGACGAGAAATGCCTGATAGCCGGTTTTCTGCAACTGCTCAATGACTCGTACGGATGCCGACGAGATGTCACGAGGATTAATGCCGTGTTCTGCCTCAGGAATAAGGCGTGCAGTCAACGAGCTGTGCTTGGATGAAGAGCCTCGAAGGCGTTTGAATAGTTTTTTTAGCATCCTTTCATACGTAGGCTAAGTTTCAAGAAACAGAATCATACCGCAAGATTTGCAATGCGGATACCGCTGCGGTTCGCTCGAGCGCTTTAAAGACCGCTGTAAGACGGTTCAAAGTGCAGGCGATGATACTTGTTGAGGATGAAGGTTGCATTTTGGAGTAGTGAAATGATGCAATCTTGCCTTAATTCAATGAAGAGGAATCGCTTTTGATCCGACACAATGTTCACCACTTGCTTTGTGTGCTGGAGTTGTTCATGTATAATTAACTTTCTCTGGAGTTTGTTTGATATGCTCGATGCGGGTGTAGTTCAATGGTAGAACTTCTGCTTCCCAAGCAGATAGCGTGGGTTCGATTCCCATCACCCGCTCCATAGTTCTCTAGGCCGTTCATCGCGTTATGTCGTTACTGCAGGCTTCGAGGTACTGATCTGCAAGCACCGCAAGTCACGCAGCACATCACAAAACGCCCTGATGTGGATGTGGCTGTCAGTGGTGCAATCAAAGACTGGCAACGGGTTATGCCCCGGTATTCCGGACATTTGTAAAAAGCGTCAAGTCATTGCCTGACGTACCTGCATCTTACGTTTCATGCGGAGATTATGAAAGCGTTCGATGTAATCAAAAATATCTGTTCTGGC
>JAJZUM010000120.1 GCA_021848605.1 Pseudomonadota bacterium
GCATCATCAACCGGGTTATAGCGCGAGGGAGCGTTGGAAAGGCCTGCAATCATGGCCAATTGTGGCAAGCTAAGTTGGGAAATGTCCTTCCCAAAGTAAACCTGGGCGGCGGCGGCTATACCGTAGGCGCGATGCCCCAGAAAAATCTTGTTGACATAAAGCGTAATGATTTCCTGTTTGGTTAAGGATCGTTCGATTTCGTGAGCCAGAAGGATTTCAGTGAATTTCCTTGCAAAAGTACGCTCCCGACTTAAAAAAAAGTTTTTGGCAACCTGCATGGTGATGGTGGAGCCTCCAGTACGGATGCTTCCCGTCGTCAGTAACTCCCAGGATGCTCGTGCCAGACCTCGCGGATCAATACCTTCATGGCTGAAAAAACGGTCATCTTCTGCTGAAGTAACTGCCTTGATAAACAGGGGTGGGATTTGGCTGTACGTCAATGGCCGTGTATGCTCATCACCGTATTCGGCAATAAGTTGGCCATCTTTGCTGAAAATCTGTAAAGGAGTTTTGAACGTTATATGCTTGAGCGTATTAACGTCGGGCAATTGGGGCAAAAGGTATAAAAAGAATCCAGAGGCAATGAGCAAAGCTCCACTGACAGGAAGCAAAATCAAGGCCAGCACCAAAGAATAACGATGTAAGCGTGACGAGTTAGGCATGTTCAACAGTTTGTCCAGTAACTTTATAAAAACTTGCTATGCTGTAATGGATTATATGATGAAACCACATTTGTGCGTGCAATTTGCAAATGTTCAGTTCGTAGTATTTAATGTAATTGGGAATGTGCTTGTTTTATCTCCCTAATTGGAAAAGAAAAGGAAGCTGAGACGTGTTGTCTTTTTTTGGAAAGAAAACCAGTGATCAGGTAGGACTTGACATCAGTTCGACGACCGTCAAGCTTCTTGAGCTCTCCCGACATGGAGATCGGTACAGAGTTGAGACTTATGGTATCGAGTCTCTTCCTGATGGTGCTGTTGTCGAAAAAAACATCAGTGATGTTGAGGGGGTTGGCGAGGCTATATCCCGTTTGGTTGCCAGGGCTAAACCTCATAGCCGAAAAGCTGCAGTTGCTGTTGCGGGTTCGGCAGTCATTACCCGTATTATTGAGATGGATGCTAGTCTGAGCGAGGATGAACTGGAAGAACAAATTCGCATGGAAGCCGATCAATATATTCCTTATCCTTTGGATGAGGTGGCGCTTGATTTTGAGGTTCTTGAACCTGTACCCAATGCTCCTGAACGTGTGCGGGTTCTGTTGGCCGTTTCCCGAGTTGAAAATGTTGAAGTCCGCAAAGATGTACTGGAAATTGGTGGCCTCGTTCCAAAAACAGTTGAGGTCGAGGCTTTTGCGATGGAACGAGCCTTCGAACTGTTGGTTGATTCGATCGGAGCGCGTGAAGGTGTAACCGGAATTTTTGATATCGGTGCGACGGTCACGACCCTCAATGTCATTCATGAAGGTCAAATCATTTATTCCCGTGAGCAGTTGTTCGGCGGCAAGCAACTCACCGAGGAAATCCAGCGGCGTTATGGTTATTCACCGGAAGAGGCCGAGCATGCCAAAAAGCATGGTGGGCTGCCGGATGATTATGAAACTGAGGTTCTTGGTCCTTTCCGGGATGCGCTTTTTCAGCAGTTACAACGCTCCTTGCAGTTTTTCTATTCGGCCAGTTCGTTTCGCGAAATAAACCAGATGGTTCTGGCTGGAGGTGCGGCAGGTATTCATGATCTCTGCCATCTTTTTGAGGCAAAGCTCAATATACCCGTAAGCCTTGCCAATCCATTTGTAAACATGTCGCTTTCGCCCCGGGTTAATGCAACTCAGCTCAGCAGTGATGCATCCGCACTGATGGTTGCTTGTGGTCTGGCATTGAGGAGTTTTGACTGATGGCAAGGATCAACCTTCTTCCGCACCGCCAGGAACGGCGCAAAGAGCAGCAGTCTGTGTTTTTTGCAATGTGCGGCCTCGTGATGTTTGCAGCGATGATCACCGTCATGCTGTGGAATCATGTAGTTGTCGACCGGTTTGATCTGCAGCGCCAGAGGAACCAGTTGATCGATCAACAAACAGCTTTGCTTGATAAAGACATAAAGACAATTGATGACTTGCAGAAGAAGAAAGACGACCTTTTGAAACGCATGGAGGTCATTCAGGAGTTGCAGGGTACTCGTCCAGTGATTGTGCGCATTTTTGACGAAATGGTGCGTATTATGCCTAATGGGGTTTATGTGACGGACTTTGAACGTCATGGGAATGAGTTCCATATCAACGGAGTTGCCAATACCAATAATGACGTCTCCACGCTTATGCGCAATATTCAGGCATCGGCATGGTTTAAGGATGCAAACCTGCAAAACGTTCAGGCATTGCCGGCAGCAGCGGGCAGCAGCCCATCGGATGGAGCAACCAGTCACAAGAATGCTTTTAGCATGAATTTTGCGTTGCAACTTCCTGACAGTCTTAAAGCGGGCTCCGAAGGAAAAAAAGGCAAGACCAATGCTGAAGCTAAGCTGGGTGGTGGCGCATGAATCTTAATTCCCTAAAAGAAATCGATGTGCAGAAGTTTCTTGCGACGGCTCGCAATCTTGATCCTGAACGTATGGGGTCTTGGCCGCTGGTCTTTCGGATGGGCGTGTGGGTCTTTATTGCTTTGTTTGTTGTTGCCCGTGGTTGGGAGATTTTTGTTTCAGATAATCTCACGCAACTTAGTCAGGCACGTCAACAGGAAGTCAGCAAGAAAAATGATTTTGAAAGCAAGGCATTTAAGGCAGCCAACCTCAATCTGTACCGCAAACAGCTGGCAGATATGGAGTTGACTTTTGGCACCTTGCTGAAACAGTTACCCAAAGAAGCAGAAGTGCCGGGTCTTCTGGAAGACATCAGTCAGACTGGGTTGGGGAGTGGACTGGACTTTGATTCCATTACGTTGTTGCCTGAGGTTCGTAAACAATTCTATGCCGAAGATCCCATCGATGTACGTGTCCGTGGTGATTATCATGCCTTTGGAAGTTTTGTCAGTGGTATTGCTGCATTGCCGCGTATCGTAACCCTGCATGATTTTCGTATTACTCCCGTTGATGCTGCACGAGCCCCAGGGGATAATACACCTCCACTTCTTTACATGCAGATTACAGCCAAGACTTACCGCTACCTTGATGTTGATCACAGCAAGAATGACCAGGGAGGAAAGCACTGATGAACAGGTGTCGCTTTGTCCGCCCGCTTATTTTAGGTCTTATGTGTACCCTGGTGGCAGGTTGTAGCCATCAGTCCAGTCTGGAAGAACTTCAGACCGAGCTCAATGCCATTAAAATGAAACCCAGGGGGCATGTTGAGCCGATACCCGAGCCAATTTCTGTACCGAGTTTTGTTTATGCAGCGCATCAGTTGCGAGCTCCCTTTACTCCTTATGTACAGGAACCCCCATCATCCGATGTTAGCGCCCGGAAGGTAATGCCGGATCCTAACAGGCCTCGAGAGGCTCTGGAACAATATCCTCTCGAGAGTTTATCGATGAAGGGAACGTTGGACTGGGCAAAGTCGGGTGGGGTGCAGCAGGCTATTGTTGAAGATCCCAATGGACAAGAACATTTTGTCCGAGTTGGAAATTATCTTGGAAAGAACCAAGGTCGTATAACGGCTATTTCTGCGCGAGCATTGAGTGTGGTGGAAATTGTTCCGGACGGGCGAGGCAGTTGGGTTGAACGCCCGAGAACCTTGGAATTGAATGAGCGCTGAGTGTGAGGGAGCCTGGATTTATGTTGATTAAATGCTTGAAATTCGGTGGTCAGTACGTTGGTGTACGACAAAAGACCAGACGAACTGCACACCTCATTATGGGAATGGTGCTCCTCGTTGGTATTCGATTGGGGTTGGCAGATACGGTTGTACTGCAAAATGTGCAAGTTAGTAATTTGCCCAACGATGAAACTCAAATTATTCTGAGCTTTGATGGTACTCCACCGGATCCGCATAGTTATGATATTGATCGGCCAGCTCGCATCAGTGTCGATCTGGATGGAGTTCGCAGTGCCCTGAGCAGTAAGTACTGGAGTTTGGGTATGGGCAATGCTCAATCCATGACGGTACTCAGTACGCCGATAAGAACACGCTTGATCATCAAGTTAGCGCAGATGAGTGGCCATCAGGAGATCGTGCGAGGACATCAGATGGTGATCAGGCTTGGTCATGAACCCACAATGACTGCGTCTGTTACTGGCTCATCAGCTTCTTCATCGCACACTTCAGTAGCTGTTGCCGGAGCAACGGCTGGATCAAAAGATGTGACTGATATTTCTTTTCACCGTGGAAGTTTGGGCGACGGGCAAGTTCAGATCCATCTGGCTGATTCGGGCATGATGGTGGATGTGCGTCAGGTTGGCAAGAAGATTATTGCTCGCATCCCTGGAGCCGAGATCCCGAGGCGTTTGCAGCACCGCTTTGATGTTGCCGATTTTGCCACGCCCGTCCACATGATGGTTGTGTCGCAAGATCGTCGTGGTGGCTTGATTGTTCTCGAGCCTCAGGGAGATTACGAGTTCCTGTCGTACCAGGCTGATCGTAATTTTACCATCAGTGTCAAGCCATTAACACGGGAAGAGAAACAACGCAAAAGCGAGTTTGCCTATACAGGACAGAAGCTCTCGCTCAATTTTCAGGACATCGATGTTCGCTCGGTTTTGCAGCTGATTGCCGATTTTACCAACATGAATCTGGTAGCCAGTGATACGGTAACCGGAAAAATTACGCTCCGCCTGCAAAATGTGCCTTGGGATCAGGCACTAGATCTGATCCTGAAAACGAAAGGATTGGCAAAGCGTACAGTAGGCAACGTCATGTTGATCGCGCCTGCTGCCGAGATTGCCCAGAGAGAAAAGCAGGAGCTTGAAGCCAACAAGCAGGATGCAGCCCTTGCGCCCTTACATACCGAGTTCATGCAGGTCAGTTATGCCAAAGCAATTGATCTGGCGCCCTTGGCACAGAAGCTGTTGACGACCCGTGGCAGCTTGAGTACTGATTCACGGACCAATATGCTGATTGTGAACGATACGGCTCAAACTATGGAGAATATACGTGATCTGGTTCGTAAGCTGGATATTCCGGTGCGCGAAGTCATGATCGAGGCTAAGGTTGTATTGGCCAACACCAGTCTTGACAAGGAGATGGGGGTGAGCTGGGGTGCTGAGGGAGCCCAGGTGAACGGGAATTCAGCATTGGTCTATGGCGGTTCCAACCAGACATTGCTGGACAATCAGCAATGGTTTAACAATCAGGCCATCAATCCTGGTTTTCCGGTGCCCCGGACTATTTCTTATCCACAGAATCTGGCTGTTGACATGAGTGTTCATCAGACGGGGGGGTCATCAATAGCCCTAGGTTATATTACCTCAAGTGGCAATCTTCTGAGTCTGGAGTTGTCAGCCTTCCAGTCGGAAGGTCATGGAGAGGTTGTCGCCAGTCCCAGGGTTATGACCGCTGACAAAACCACAGCAACGATTGCCTCGGGCCAGCAGATTCCCTATCAGCAGGCAACATCAAGTGGAGCAACCTCAACATCGTTTATCAGTGCCGTTTTGTCGCTGAAAGTGACGCCCAGCATTACGCCTGATGGTCGGATCCAAATGAACCTGTCTGTTCATAAAGACTCGCCAAGCACTTCAGTCAGCAATAATCAACTGCTGATCGACACCAACAGTATAGATACCAATGTATTAGTCAATGATGGTGAAACCGTGGTACTTGGTGGTATATATCAGACTTCGGTGACCCGTGGCGTCTTAAAGGTACCTTTGCTCGGTGATATTCCATATCTGGGAGCGTTATTTCGCAAAGATACTGCGGTTAGTACCAAGCAGGAACTGCTGATTTTCATAACCCCCAAGATCTATCATGACCTATCAGGTACCACCAGCAATTAAAAGGATCTTTCTGGTCGGCCCCATGGGGGCCGGCAAAAGCACTCTGGGTAAACTGCTTGCAGATGCGCTCGGTTGGGTTTTTCTTGATTCGGACTCGGAAATTGAGCGGAGAACTGGAGCAGATATACCCTGGATCTTTGATGTAGAAGGGGAACAAGGTTTTCGGGATCGGGAAGAATCCGTTATTGATGCCTTAAGCCAGATGGATGAAGTCGTGCTTGCAACGGGGGGGGGCGCAGTTCTTCGTGCTGCCAATCGTGCTCATCTTTGTAACAGGGGTTTAGTTATTTATCTGGCTACATCAATTGGGCAGCAACTGGAACGAACATCACGCGATCGGCATCGACCACTGCTGCAGAATGACCGCCCTGAAGAAGTCCTAAAAAGACTTTTTGTTCAGCGAGAGCCTCTCTATCTTGAAGTAGCCCATCTTGTGGTGAATACCGAATCGGGTCAGGCAAGAGATGTGCTGCAGAGAATCCTGAGGCAACTCAGAAGCATGACCGAGCAGACAGGGACGGGCAGCATCCCTTAAAATTCTGGTATACTGGCTTGACTGGATGGCCGGAGATTTTTATGCGTCAAGTTCGGGTTGCCCTTGGGGATCGATCCTATACCATTCATATTGGTGCTGGTTTGGCTGCAAATGCGAGCTTGCTTGCTGATGCTCTGCCCGCATTAAAAATCCTGGTGGTGAGTAACAACACAGTAGCGCCATTATATGCCAATTTTCTTCTCGAATTGCTTCGGGCTATGGGCCGGAAGGTACATCTTTTCGAGTTGCCCGATGGTGAGGCATTCAAGGACGTTACCCACATTCAAGGTATCTACGACGCACTGATTCGCCATGATATGGATCGCCATTCATGTATTTTGGCGCTAGGAGGTGGCGTTGTGGGTGATATGGCAGGTTTTGCTGCTGCGACCTATCAAAGGGGTATTGCCTTTGTTCAAATGCCCACAACCTTGCTGGCGCAAGTGGACTCAAGTGTCGGTGGCAAGACTGGAGTGAATCATCCGCTCGGAAAAAATATGATTGGTGCCTTCAAGCAACCAGCATCAGTCATCATTGATATCTCATTTCTTCGGTCTCTTCCCGATCGGGAGTTCTGCTCTGGATTGGCTGAAGTGATCAAATATGCACTGATTCGTGATCGTGATTTCCTGGTCTGGCTTGAAGAACATATGGATCGCATGATCGCCCGTGACCCGCAAATTCTTGAAGAAGCCATTGCGCGCAGTTGTCAGCATAAAGCTGAGGTCGTCATAAACGATGAACTTGAACAAGGAGAGCGCGCTTTTCTGAATTTTGGACATACCTTCGGACATGCTATCGAGACCTTTACGGGCTATAATACTTGGCTGCATGGTGAGGCTGTGGCGGCAGGAATGTATCTTGCCGCATCGTTCTCAAGTGCCCTTTATGGTCTTTCCAAGGACAAAGTTGCACGAATCAAAACACTTCTGGAGCAGGCTCGTTTGCCGATTCAACCACCGACGCAAATGGCATCTGAAGATTTTCTGAATATCATGCGTCATGACAAAAAAGTCAAAGATGGCAGGATTCGTTTAATTTTGCTGCCCGAATTGGGACGGGCTGATGTTCTTGCCGTTGACGAGCCTGTGATTAAAAACCAGTTAGACCAAATCATGGTGGGGCAAGATGCTTAATGGTTGGCGTTTGCATGGTTTTTCATGGTTTGTATTGGCCCTGATTCTTATCCTTCTGTATCTTCATTGGGTTCCCCCGCTTCAACAGATTGAAAGTCAGCCGCTTGATTTGGCGCCGGTGCTTAGTCCCGCCAGACTCATTGCGAACGTCAATGATCTCGGTATGTTTGCACCAGCGGTGGTTCCTGTTGTTCAGGCCGAGGCACCTGTTTTGACCAGTTTAACACCGCCTGCTGAACTAGGTAGTACGTCGTCGATGAGTGCAGAGCAGACACAGCCCACTGATTTAAGTTGTATTGATGAGTGGTGTCATGGTCTGTCCTGGTGGCAGAAACAGCCAACAGACCACTGGGTTGATCAGGTTGTTGTTGTATCTGATCGAATGAAAGCCGTGAATTACATTCAGTCCCAACCCGATGCCAGTCTATTTAGTTATTTTCCGGTCACCAAGCCATCAGGTATTCTGTGGGTTGTGGTTTTTGGCGACTTCAAAAACAAGATGGAAGCACAATCGATTGGCGAGGTGCGGGACTTTGGAGTCCAGACCAAGCCCTATCCAAAAAATGTGGCTGCCATCATAGAAGACATGAAGCAAAGCGCA